>JAYYZV010000069.1:0-15912 GCA_036339975.1 Pseudomonadota bacterium
GAAGTAATTAATATTTGAGGAATATTTTATGCCCGATCAGTCCTATCGAACCTTTCTTCAGAATCTCGAACAACAGGGTGAGCTATTGCGCTTCACCAAAGAGGTAGATCCAACACAGAATATGGCTGCGATTGAATGGAAAACATATAACGAGCTTGGTAAAGCCAGTATATTCACCAACATAAAAGGGCATGAGGGTTGGCAGGCGACCAGCGAAATCCTGGCCGACCGAAAAAAATGGGCGATTGGTTTGGGGGTCAGCGAAGACGACATCCTGGACGAGATCAGCGATCGGCTGAAAAACACTATCAAGACCGTCGATGTCGACCCCAGCGCAGCGCCGGTTCAGGAAGTAATATTCGAGGGCGACGATGTGAACATCCTCGATGTGCCAGCCATGATGACATCAGAAGAGGATGGCGGTCGTTATTTCGCGTCCGGAATGGCCATCGTCAAGGACCCAGAGACTGGTATTCGCAATATGTCAATTCACCGCCAGATGGTGCTGAACGAGCGTGAGACCGGATTTATCATGGTCCCGCGTCAGGCCAAACGAATCTATGACATGTATGCGGCAGAAGGACGGGGCATGCCTGTAGCCATGGTGTATGGGGCGCATCCGGCAATTTTCTATGGATCGGGCTTCACCACAACATATGGCAAAGATGAACTGGAAGTAGCCGGCTCGCTTTTGGGCGAAGGCGTTCGAATGGTGAAATGCAAAACCGTAGATATCGAGGTGCCGGCCGAGGCCGAAATGGTTCTAGAAGGTGAAATCCTGTTCGATAAAATGGTACCTGAAGGCCCTTTCGGGGAGATTCCGGGCACGTATGCCGAAGCTACGCACGCCAATGTATTCCGAATAAACTGCATGACCCGACGCAAGGATCCCATTTTCTATGCCGTGCATTGCGGATATCCGACAACCGATACCCAGGGCACGATGGCACTCGGAATTGAAATAGCCACAAAGGAGCAGCTTAAAAACGTTGAGGGCGGGCTCGATTTGCTGGATGTTCGTTGTCATCCCTCCGCCGGGATGATGATGGTAGTCCTGAAGATCCGTCCAAGGGTCGAAGGTCAAGCAAAAACCGCTTTGATGGCGGCACTCTCAGGCGCCTATCTCCACCCTAAGCTCGCCGTCGCGGTCGATGACGACATCGATGCCAACGATCTACGACAGGTCATGTGGTCGATGACCACCCGCGTTCACGCAGAGCGTGACATCGTGATGATCCCCAACACTCGAGTGTTTGCATTAGACAATATTTCACCCGTCGTACCGGGACAGAATAGCTTCCATCGTATAGGCACCAAGTGGATGATCGACGCCACTAAACCGGCCGTTACTCAAGGGGAAGCCCGAGACCAGTTTGAACGTGCCATGCCGCGCAATTTCGATCACGTCGATCTAGACGAATTTCTACCCTAATACAGACACCTTATTTCTGTAGACCCGTCTTCCGCCCCCCAACTGCGGATCCAGCGTCCATATTGAGACGCCTCTACGTTGGCATTACTCATGATTATTCCATATCGTACGGAGAAAATTCTCAACCTCCATTTCTCACTGTACAATAAACCGTTCAACCAACCGGAATTCCTGATATGAAGGACACACCCCTCTGGATTACCGAAGCTGACGTTGTTAGCCTTATCAAGCTACCCGAAGCGATAGACGCCCTTGAACGCACGCTCGCTCTCGAGGCGACAGACAAGGCCGCAAGCATGCCAAAAACTCACCTAATGGTAGCGTCCAACGACGCCATGCATGCCATCGGAGGCGCTTCGTCGGGCGAAGCCATATGCGGCTTCAAAACCTGGATAAATGTCCAAGGGAAATCTCAAACTACGATGACGCTATTTTCGATGGAAGATGGCGCATGCCTTGGCATCATTGAAGCGACGGCCCTCGGACAGATGAGAACCGCTGCTGTAACGGGCGTGGGCACAAAATGGCTTTCTCCAAAGAACGCGGATCAACTGGGGATCGTCGGTACCGGCAAGCAGTCGCTACCTCAAATTGCAGCGGTTCACGCAGTACGCCCACTCAAGGAAGTCCGGATTTCCAGCCGAAACCCGGAAACGCGCCGTAGATTCGCGGAAAACGTTACGGCGGAGTTGGGCATCAAAACACACGCCGTTAAGACGCCGGAAGAGGCTGTTGGTGACGCGCCGCTTGTTACCCTGATCACAAACTCGACCAAAGCATTCCTGAGTTCCGACATGCTAACGAAGGGTTGCCATCTCAACGCTATGGGTGCCATTGTGCCGTCACGTGTTGAATTCACGGACGACGTATTTGACCGCGCGGACCTTATAGCGGTGGATTCGGTCCGGGGCGTTCGTGATCTATCGACAGAATTCCGGGCACGTTACGGTGAGGATGATAACGCCTGGAAAGGTGTTAAGACGCTCGCGTCCTTGATCTCGGATAACCAGACCCGACCGGTTGGCGCAGACGTCACACTGTTCAAGGCAATGGGTATGGGACTGTCAGATCTTGCGTTGGCAATAGAGGTGTACAAACGCGCACAAGCCGAAAACCGTGGACAAAAGATGCCGGAGCGGATCAAAATTCCGCCTAGGCTGATATAAGAAGCCTTTCGATGAAGTTCGACGTGATTGTCGTTGGGAGCGGCAGTGCGGGATTGGCAGCTGCTATTTCTGCCGCTGAAAATAATGCATCCACGCTGCTGATTGAAAAAAACGCTGACCTGGGCGGCACTTCCGGCTGGTCTGTGGGTTCGATCACGACCAGCGCTTCACCACACCAGCGCGCTGGTGACATATACGACACTCCGGATCAGCACTATGCAGATATGGAGCTATTCCACGGCGAACGGTTGAGGGGCCGCGACAATACGGAACTGCGACGACTGTTGGTAGACAACACGCCGCCCACATTCGAATGGCTACTGTCTCTAGGATTAGTATTTTACGGACCAATGCCGGAACCACCCCACACCCAGCCGCGGATGCATAATATTCTGCCTAATTCACGGACGCTGATACATCATTTGTCGCGGCATGCGGCGTCACTGGGTGTTAACATTCTTAAATCAACTCCCCTAGAGGATCTGATCGTCGAAAACGGCCGTGTCAACGGTATTGTTGCTGGCGGTCAGAAACTGCTCGCCACGCGGGCCGTGATATTGGCAGCGGGCGACTTTTCATCGAACCGCGCACTAAAACAGAGATATATGCCTCCAACTATGGCACGGATCGATGGCTTCAATCCGGCGAGTACCGGCGACTGGCACGATCCGGTGATCGCGCTGGGCGGACGCGTATTGAATGGCGATGTCGCGCTCGGGCCGGAAATCCGTTTCCGACCACCGGCAAAGATGACGCTGGCCAGAAAACTTCCGCCGTGGCTCTGGTTGGCGCGTGCCGTGCGATGGTCCATCGATCAACTGCCACAACGATTACTGCGACCCTTTATCATGGGATTTCTTACAACGGCATTGATGCCATCGCTCGAACTCTATCGCCAGGGTGCATTACTGATTAACCGCGACGGCGAGCGTTTTACGGAGGAAGTTGCTGATCCTTCCGATGACATGCCGGATCAGCCAGACGGCGAAGCGTTCATACTCATGGATGGCGAACTTGCAAAGACCTTTGAAGCATGGCCATATTTCATCTCGACCGCGCCTGGCATTGCCTATGCCTACCTGGAAGATTATCGCCGCAACAGGCAGGATATATTTTTCGCTGCAGACAGCCTATCGGAGCTTGCAGTTAAGACCGGTATGGATCCGTTAAATTTAGAGGCGTCGGTCGCCGATTATAATTCAACCAAGGCCAAGGGCGCGAGACGGCCCTGCGTAACGCCACCCTTTATCGCCTTAGGGCCGGTCCAGTCCTACATCATGACGTCGGACGGGGGCCTTGCCGTAAATGAAAACCTTCAGGTCCTCGGAAACGACGCTATACCCATCCCAGGTCTTTATGCCGCGGGGTCAACGGGTCAGGGCGGCCTGCTTTTGGAGGGTCATGGCCATCATCTGGGATGGGGATTTACCTCCGGCCGGATCGCAGGCAAACACGCGGCTATTGGAGAGCAGAATGAGACCCATTAGACCCCAAACTAGGAAATGCCTTTATCAAAATCGACGTATGATTTCTCTGCACCCTGCACGGTTTATTGGACGTCGGCATTAGCTCGTCATCTGAGGTAGCTCTATGTTCCAAGCATCATATCCGTAAACCCAGTCGGGATCTGTTTTCTCGCGCATGAACTCATTTAAGTGAGAAGTCTCCTGCACTTTAGTCGTCCGGGGTTTGCGTGCGGCCTCGAATTGTCGGAAGGCTTCTGGAAAGTCGCCTAAACCACCTTCCACCAGGCATCTCGAAAGAATAACCGAGTCTTCCAAAGCATTGGCCGCTCCTTGCGCCATATAAGGCGTCATCGGATGACAGGCATCACCCATCAAGACAACATTGTCTTCCGACCACCTAGGCAGCGGATCACGTTGAAAGATCGCCCATTTGTGTACGGTGGGACACGCATCCAACACGGCACGAACGTCGCGATGGAAATCTTCGAAGGCGTCGCGAAGGTCGGATACATTTCCGGTCTCCGACCATGATTCGACCTGAAAACCCGGCTCCGGCTGACTGGTTGTAAAGTAGATCTCGTCCTTCGCCGCGGTGACATAGTAAATAACAATGTGACGGTCAGGTCCCCACCACTTAGCGCTGTCGTCCATCAGTTGGTAACCGCTCATCAGCTTTGCCGGAAACGCGGTCCGATAGGCTAGACGACCCGTGAAGGATGCCTCTTCCTTGCCCAACATCCAGTCGCGCACAGGCGAGTGGACGCCATCAGATGCAATCACGGCATCATGCGTCACGGTTTCGCCATTCTCAAACTGTAGCCTTACGCCTTTGTCAGTTTGATCGACGCCGCAGAGCTTGTGGGCATAGCATATGGTTTCATCCGGCACGGCATTATGAAGCGCGGCATGCAAGTCACCTCGGTGCATCAGGATATAGGGTACACCATAACGTTCTAACGCATCCGGCCCGAGCGGGTGGTCGTTTGTAAGGCGCCCCGTATTGTGGTCCCGATTACGCCAATGCGGAGGCTCAAAGGCGGATTTTCTGATTTGATCGCCTAAACCGAACCCATATAGGACCCGCATAGCATTGGGGCTCATCTGGATTCCGGCCCCAATCCGAGAAAACGCCGGTGCCTGTTCATAGATTGTCGTTTCGATACCAAACTTGCGGAGACAGCACGACACAGAGAGGCCACCGATACCGGCCCCGATAATAGCTATTGAGGGCTGTGGTATCGTCACGTCGTTTTTTCCACTAACTGTCCCATCTCTCGTATAGCTTCCGCCGTTCTGCATCATCTAGTTGCGCGTAGCACTGACCTCGAGTCGGGCAGAGCGGCATCGGTTCGTCACATAGATGGTTCATTTACACTATTTGGCCGACGCCAGCGCCTTCCTTCATCTAAATAGAAAAGACGCTCAACAAAAAAATTACTCTAAGAACCGACAATCTCAACTTCATTTCTTCACCCAATCCCGACTGGATTCACAGGAGAATTTTCCGTTACTCCATGATCAGAACTGACTTGCCGACGATCTTGCGCTCCTCAAGCAGCATAATGCCGTCCATATAGTCCTCAAATTTCAGTCGGTTCGTTATATTAGGATCGATTTTGCCCGCTAACACTAGATCGTAAAGGGCAGATTGCGCCTCGCCGACCAGCGGCGACCCGTCTTTGATATAGTAATTGACGGTCGATCCCATTATCGAGATGTTTTTCAGAAGCAGGTAATTCGTCCGTACCGCCGGGATTGTGCCCGATGTGAAACCCGAGACAACGACGCGACCCTCATTCGCGATAGCCCTCAGGGTGGCGTCAAATACTTCGCCACCGACCAAGTCAAAGGCAAGGTCGATGCCGCGCTTGTCGGTCACGGCCATTACCTGCCCCCGGAGATTGTCTTTCAGGTCTTCTACCGTTAGGTCAATGATCGCATCAGCACCGGCTGCGATCGCGGCATTCGCCTTCGAAGGTGTTGTAAGCCCTGCCAACACTATACTAGCACCCAGCGCCTTCGCCAGACTGACAGAAGCTAGGCCCACGCCGCCAGAAGCACCATTGATCTGAACCACCTCTCCTGACTGTAAATTGCCGCGACGGGTCAAAGCCAGGTAAGCCGTCAGATAAGCCAGCCCCATGGCCGCTGCAGCATCGTAATCAACGCGATCCGGCAGAGTAAAAGCCAAAGCCGCGGGGCAGGCTGCCTTTTCCGCCATACCACCATGAATTACGTGAGCTATTACGCGGTCGCCGACCTTGTGGTCGGTCACGTTAGCACCGACTGCCTCAACGATACCGGCTGCATCTTTACCAGGTGTAAAAGGCGGGGGCGGATTGTTCTGGTACTTACCATCTAGGGAAAGTAGATCGGTAAAATTGACGCCACAGGCTTTCACGTCGACCACAATTTCATCTTCGCCCGGCACCGGATCCGCCACCTCGGCGATAGAGACGCTGCGGTTGGAAGTATCGGTAATGACAACAGCACGCATAGCTCTTCTCCGCATGGGTAAAATTTTGATGCAGAATAAACTAGAGGGTTTTGCAGTGCAAAATCCTCCCGGCCTCCCAATTCGATCCGGGCCTTGTGCAGGGTGCCAAACGGCGTTTACTTTGAACGTTGAAAAGGATTCCGGCAAACGGCCGGCATGACAACATGAGACTGGCTTAAACACCATGATCCCCACCGGCACTATCGGCGATATCACCTGGCATCGAATAATTGAGGAGGAAAGGCCGGAATTCGAGATTGGGTTCTTGCTGCCTGACGCCACGCCGACAGCTATAGCTCCCTACCGCGACTGGATGGAACCGAAATTTCTCGAGCCCAAAACCGGCAAGCTGATAATGGCGACCCAGTCATACGTACTACGCACTCCTCACCACACAATCCTAGTCGATTCATGCGTTGGCAATGACAAGGAACGACGATTTTACCCTCCCTGGTCTGGGCTGTCGGGCACGAATTATATCAATAACCTTACCGCCATCGGAATCTCGCTCGATGATATCGACTTTGTCATGTGCACCCACCTCCATGCCGATCACGTCGGCTGGAACACACGTCTCCTGGACGGCCGCTGGGTACCGACCTTTCCAAACGCAAGGTACATATTCGCTGAGACCGAGTTCGCATTCTGGTCAGAACTGAACAAAAAGGGCAAAAAATATTCCGACGGCTGCATCGACGACAGCGTGCTGCCGGTGGTGGAGGCCGGCCAGGCCGACATCGTCGCCGACAATTACGCCTTCAACGACAATATCTGGTTTGAGCAGACCCCGGGCCACACCCCGGGACATGTAAGCATCCGCCTGCGCTCCGGCGGCGAAAATGCAATCTTGTCCGGCGACGTTGTGCACACCCCGATACAGTGCCGTGAGCCCGGTTGGAGTGCCGTCGGTTGTTCCGACCGCGAAAAGTCGGCGGAAACCCGGCGCGCATTCCTAGACCGCCACTGCGAGACCGACACGTTGGTGATGACAGGACACTTCCCCTCGCCGTCGATCGGCCATCTATGCCGGCATGGAAACACGTTTGGGTTCGCATTCTCGGAGTGATAAAATCCCCCTAACAGAGTCCGGCGCCAAGCCGAACCGGGAGGATATTTATGCTGCACAAAACTATTGGGCAAATTCTGCCCGACACAGCTCAAATTTTTGGTAACAAAACCGCCCTGATATTCGGCGACCGCAATTTCACATTTTCTGAACTCGACCGTCTCAGCAACCGGGTGGCGAGCAGTCTTGTAGAAATCGGAATCACTCCAGGAGACCGGGTTACGCTATATGCTCAGAACGGTTGGGAATGGGTCGTTTCCTATTACGGGATTGCCAAGACCGGCGCCGTTTTAAACCCGATCAACGTCATGCTGACGCCGGACGAAGTCGCTTATGTAGTCAAAGATTGTGGCGCCAAGGCTCTGTTCACAACAAGCGATCGCGCCACCCCAATACTTGAACTCAAAGCCAGGACGGACCTGAAGGAAGTTATCACGTTCGGAGACGGGGCGGCGGACGGGGCGATCACGTTCGACCGATTAGTCGCCGGCGGTGACGACAAATTTGAAACAGTTTCCGTCGACGCCACTGAACTCGGAAAAATTTGCTACACATCCGGCACCACCGGGTTTCCCAAGGGTGCGATGCTGAGCCACCGCAATGTGGTGCTGAACGCGGCCATGACGGCGGCCATGAACATGCGTGTCGCAGATGATGTGCAACTCACCGCCCTCCCGTGCGCCCACGTATACGGCGCCGCCATCATGAATCTCTGCTTCCTGTTCGGTAGCACGTTCGCTGTGATGGAACGGTTTGACGCGACAGAAATTCTGGACGCCATCCAAACCCACAAAGCGACGGTCATCGATGGAGTGCCAACCATGTATCTATACATGATGGCTCACCCGGACTTCGATTCATATGACCTTTCTTCACTCACCCGTTCGGTCGTGGGTGGACAGACTATGCCGGCCTCCAAGTCTCAGGAATGGGAAGAGCGGACAGGCAATCCGCTTCTTGAATTATGGGGAATGA
The DNA here is from genome assembly GCA_036339975.1 of Pseudomonadota bacterium. Lineage (GTDB taxonomy): Bacteria > Pseudomonadota > Alphaproteobacteria > MPNO01 > UBA830 > UBA830. Next base: position 8,603 of record JAYYZV010000069.1, read on the forward strand.
CCGAATTGGCCGGGCCGGGGATTATGCAGCATTCTTATGGCGAAAACCGCCTAGGGTCCGTCGGGGTCGAAATGCTCTATGTCCGCGCCCAGATTGTCGATGCGGAAGATGCATCTAAAACCATGCCGACCGGTGAAGTCGGCGAGCTCATGATTTCCGGACCGCTAGTGATGTTGGGTTATTTTGGAAATGAAGAGGCTACCAAAGAAGCGATCGAACCAGATGGATGGCTCCATTCGGGTGACCTGGCGAAGATGGATAACGAAGGCTACGTTTTCATAGTCGACCGAAAGAAAGATATGATTCTTACGGCGGGCTATAATATTTACCCGGCCGAAATCGAACGCGTGATTTCGAGCCACGCCGCCGTTTCTATGGTCGGAGTTGGTGCCAAGGCGGACACCGACAAGGGCGAAATTGCCAAGGCCTATGTCGTCCTCAAACCCGAAGCGATCGCGACGCCGGAAGATATTCAGAAGCATTGCCGCGAACACCTCGCCGCCTACAAGGTCCCGCGCGAAGTACAGATAGTACCGGATCTGCCAACCACATCGACCGGCAAAATACTGCGGCGCGAATTGCACACTCTGGAGGGTAAAGGCGCCGCGGATACCGACTAAAAATCAGTTCTTTGCAGCCTCTTCCCGCAGTTCTACCCGCCGGATCTTGCCAGATATCGTTTTTGGAAGCGCCTTACGAAACTCGATGGCGCGGGGGTATTTATATGGCGCCGTCTGTTGTTTCGCAAATTCTTGGATATCCTTCGCCAAATCGTCAGACGGCTCAAAGCCGGGGGCCAGAGTGATATAAGCCATGACGATCTCACCCCGTATCTCGTCTGGCTTCGCAACTACGGCCGATTCTAGAACGGCTTCGTGTTCGATCAGCGTGCTTTCAACCTCGAACGGACTGATGCGGTAGCTGGCGGATGAAATAATGTCATCGGAGCGGCCAACAAACCAGATATAACCCTCAGCGTCTCGGGTAGCGGTATCGCCGGTATAGTACCAGCCGTTACGGAATGCCTCGGCGGTAACAGCTTCGTCGCGAAAATATCCTCTGAACAAACCCGGAGGCCATGGGTCCGAGATCTGGACGCCGATATGACCGACCTCATCGTCGGGCACAATTCTGCCATTGTCGTCGATGATGTCGACCGTAATACCCGGGACCGGTTTTCCCATGGAGCCCGCGCGAATTTCCATGCCAGGAAAATTGGCAACGATGTTAATGGACTCGGTCTGACCATAGCCGTCGTATATATCGGTACCGGTTGCTGCCTTCCAGGCCCGCATTGCTTCTGGGTTGAGTGGCTCGCCGGCACCGAAACAATGCCGTAAGGAAGAAAAATCCGCAGACGACAGGTCCATCTGTGCCAATACGCGATAGATCGTCGGCGGGGCGCAGAACGTTGTCACCCGCTGCTCAGCGATAATTTTCAGGTGCACATCAGCATCAAAGCCTTCGCCATCATAAAGCACGACCGCCGCCCCTGCGAGCAACGGCGGATACAAAAGTCCCCAAGCCGCCTTGGCCCAGCCGGTGTCAGTCAGGGTCCAATGCACGTCATCTTCGCAGAGATTCATCCAGTAATCTCCGGTGATCGAATGGGCCAGCGCGTAGGCATGATCGCGGCAGACCATTTTGGGCATCTGGGTGGTGCCGGACGTAAAATAAATAAGCATGTCTTCGTCGGCACGGGTTGCCGGCAGCGCCGCACGGTCGACGGTATCGGTTTCAGGCGCACACATGTTCTCCAGGGTCACCCAACCGTCACGCGCGTCGCCGATCAGGATCAGGTGTTCCAGCGACGGGCATTTGACCCTGATATCATCTACCTTTTCCGCATGCTCGGCAGTGACGATCGCGAGCCTCGCATCGGCCCGATTGATACGGTACTCAATATCTTTAGCAGTCAGCAGGTTGGTGCCTGGCATCGCCACCACGCCCGTTTTAGTGCAGCCCAGCAGGACCTGATACCATTCAACGTTGCGCGGGATCATCACAAAGGCAAAATCCCCCTTCTCTGCACCCAGTGTCATCAGTGCATTTGCGAAGCGATTAGAAAGCCGGTCGAGATCGGCGTAGCTGTGGCGTACCGCGTTATGCCCCGTACGGTCGATGGCTATCAGTGCTGTCTTGTCGTTTTCCCGACCGCGCTTGGCGACTACATCGAAGGCAAAATTGAATTCGTCAGGCACTTCGAGAGAAAAGCCGGCCCTCGCCGCCTCATAATCGAAGGGTGGAAAGGCTTTAATCATAGGACGTGCTCCCCTAACCAATCTTGTTAGGGGAATTTCCTCACATCCATGGACGAGGCGCAAGACCGCCCGTTCGAAAATAAATCCAGCCGTACCTAACGCAGTGACCGGCCGATGTTACATGAGAGTAAATCAACGCCGGATATTGTTCTTTATCCCACAAAGACTCTGGCCGCTTTCGATCTCCGATCCAATGCGGTCAGGGTGCTACAGCGTCGATCAGCCGGAATATCCGTTCCGGCGTCGCAGGAATTTCCATGATTTCAATACCGAGCGGGCTGAGCGCATCGGAAATCGCATTGGATACGCATGCCGGGGCGCCGATCGTGCCCCCCTCTCCAAGCCCCCGGAACCCTCCGATGGTGTCTGGAAGTTCTGCTTCAACGTGCACGACGTCTATCGACGGTACCTCGACCGCCGACGGCACCAAATAATCTACAAGACTGGCGGTCAGCACCTGTCCACTATCATCATGGATAACCTCTTCCATCAACGCGACGCCAATGCCCTGAGCAACGCCGCCATGCGCTTGGCCGTCGGCAATCATTGGATTGATCACCTGGCCACAATCCTCAACCACGATGTATTTGTCGATATCGACTTCGTAGGTCTCGGGATCTATCTCAATCCGGCAAATGTGGGTGGCCGCCGTAGTGGTGCCGTAAAAAGGATCATAAACCTTGGTAGCTTCGAGATTGTCTATCTCATCGCGCATTTCTTTGGGTACACGCCCCATGTCAGAATAGAGCGCGCGGGCGAGATCTCTAACCGCCATCGCCCGGTCCGTGCCTTTGACCCAAACGTTACCATCGCCGGTTTCGATATCTTCTTCCGCAGCCTCCAGAAGATGGCCAGCAACACGGACGATCTTTTCGCGCACCGCTTTTGCCGCGAGTGTGCCCGCCCCGCCTCCGAACACAGCACCGCGACTGGCATAGGTGCCTGTACCGTGCGAGACCGCCGACGTATCACCTAGAATGATATTTACATCCTCAACCTTCACTCCGAGTTCCTGTGCCACTACCTGTGCCAAGGTGGTTTCCATTCCCTGCCCCTGACTTGCAATACCAAAGCTGGCCGTGACTGCGCCGGTGGAATCAATTGCGACGTTGCAGGTTTCTGTGCCAGTGTTGATAGGCATCCCCGGCGCAACCGCGATCCGCGAGCCAACGCCGGTGAGTTCCGCGTACGACGCCACGCCAATCCCGACCCAACGGCCTTGTGAACGCGCTATTTCCTGATCGCGGCGAAGATCATCATAGTCGATCCCAGCGGCGGCCTCCCGCAGGCAAGCCTGGAAGGCGGATTTGTCCCATACCAGACCCGAGGCGGCTTTGTAGGGAAACTCGTCATCGTTCACCAGATTACGCCGGCGGATTTCGACCGGGTCCATACCGATTTTTCGCGCCGCCATGTCTAGCAAGCGGTCCATCACGAAAACTGATATAGGTCTACCAACTCCCCTGTAAGCACCGGTCAGGGTTTTGTTTGTGGCCACCGAACGAACGCGTGCAGAATAGTTCTGGATTCGATAAGGGCCCGGCATGAAACTAACCACCTGAACTGGTTCTATTGTCGCGGTCCACGGATATATCGAATAGGCCCCGACATCGCCGATAACATTGGCTCTCAACCCGAGAATAGCGCCGTCGTCCGCCACCGCGATATCTGCATAAACGATCTCGTCGAAGGCATGGCCGGTGGTCATCAGGTCTTCCATCCGGTCGCTGACCCACTTGATCGGCTTGGATAGCGCCCTGCTGACGGCGCAGGCAACGATTTCCTCGGAATACAGCGACGTCTTGCCCCCGAATCCGCCGCCCACGTCCGGAGCGATCACCCGGATACGTGATCCGGGCAAGTCAAAAATTTCCGACAACTTATCACGCAGAATGCCGGGTATCTGTGTCGTACAGTGCAAGGTCAGCGATTGGGCTCCCTTGTCGTATTCAGCAATGGCCGCACGAGCTTCGATAGTAACCGGGGTGGTGCGGGTGAAATGGAACTTTCCACCAACTGTTGCCGCTGCATCGCCAAACGCTTGATCGACCTCTCCGCGGGCAAATTCGCGCTCGGCTAAAATGTTCGATTCTAGGTCGTCATGCAGTTTAGGCGCACCGGGTTTCAGAGATTCCTCCGGATCAACCAGAACCTTAAGAGGTTCGTAGTTGATATCAATCAACGCCAGGGCATCTTCGGCGACGTATCGGCTTTCGGCCACCACGGCGACGACCGCTTCGCCGACGTAGCGTACCTTGCCAACCGCCAGCGGCGGTATGAACGTCGCCTGATAGTTTTTCATCCGCGACGTTGCCTGATAGGGGTTTACCAACGCTGCAATATCCTCGCCAGTATAGACAGCGATAACGCCTTTCAGGGTTCGTGCCTGTTCAATATCGATGGCGCTGATCGCTGCGTGGGCATGATCGCTGCGCCGGAACGCCATGTGCAGCATGCCGTGGCGTTTGATATCGGCAACATAGCTCCCGGCACCACTCAGAAGCCGTGGGTCTTCACGCCTAGCAACCTTTGCGCCGACGAATTGCGGCCGGGTCAGGTTGACGTCATCCGGCGGGCTCATCCCCTGTCCCTTTCGTCTCGGGCGGCACGAACCGCGGCTACGATGTGTTGATACCCGGTACAGCGGCAGATGTTACCGGACAATCCATCGCGGATGTCGTCATCGGATTCCAGTGGATATTTGCGCAACATATCTGTCGCCGTCATCAGCATACCGGGAGTACAAAAGCCGCATTGCAGCGCATGGTGATCTCGGAACGCCTGTTGCAGCGGCCCCAGTTCTTCGGCGTCTCCCAGACTTTCCACGGTCTCGATCTCGGCACCATCGGCTTGGACGGCTAGCGTCAGACACGACCGGACACTGTCCCCATTGATTAAGATCGTGCAGGCGCCGCAAATTCCATGTTCGCAGCCGACATGAGTACCAGTCAGATCGAGGTTTTCACGGATAAAATCAGCCAGTAAAAGCCTCGGCTCTACCTCTACGCAATGTTGCGTGCCATTAACGGTTATGGAAATCGAGACCTTTTCCGTCATCACGCGGCCCTCTCCGTAGCTGCGTCCAAAGCCCGTTTACATAAAACCCCCGCCAAATGCCGCCGATAATCAGCAGACCCTCGGAGATCGTCAGATGGATCGATCTCCAATCTCAGAGCCTCTGCGGCGGCGGTTATCCCGCGTTCTCTCATAGCCTGTTCCGCCCGATGGGCCCGTAGCGGAGTCCCATGAGCACCAAAAACAGCTATCCGGACATCGGTTAGATCACCGTCGTCTTTTGTCATTGTAGCCGCGACACCTGCGACCGCGTAATCGCCACGGCGTTGGGAAAATTCCTCAAAACCCCAGCCGGTTCCGATGGGTAACCCCGGCAATTCCACCGCGGTGACGATCTCTGTAGCTCTAAGAGATGTGGTCAAGGGTGCTTCGAAAAAATCACCCGCGGCAATCCGCCGCTCGCCTTCTTGGCCAATCGCGATAATTTCCGCGTCGAGAAGAACGGATATTGCCGGCAGTTCGGCTGCCGGATCTGCATGGGAAAGGCTTCCTCCGATCGTACCACGGTTGCGGATTGCCAAATGCGCTACGTATTTCATTGCCTCGTTAATTACCGGGTAATGGTCTCGGACGAGGTGGGATGTTTCGAGCTCAAAGTGTCGGGTTAATGCGCCGATGCGGAGACCACCGTTTTCGTTTTCGGTGATACCCGAAAGACCCTGAATTCCATTTATATCGACAAACAACGGTGCATCCACCAGCCTGAAGTTCAGCATCGGTATCAGGCTCTGTCCCCCGGCGACCAGCTTTGCCGCACCGTCGCTGGCGGACAGCGCAGCTACCGCTTCCTCGAGCGTAGCGGCACGGAGATACTCGAAGGGGGCCGGTTTCATTCAGGCTTTTTGTCGCGGAAGCTACCCTGTATGCCCTTGAACATCATTTCAGCAGCCATACCCTCGGCAAGCGCCCACTCTGCAAAATTCTCGGGTGTAGATTCCCATTCCCGGGCTTCCCAGTCGTCGTTAACCACGTCGGAGTCAAAATCGTATTCCGCAGCACCGCCACAAGGGTTCTTAAAATACCAGAAGTAGCAGGATGAAATTGGATGCCGACCCGGGCCGATCAACGTATCCCAGCCTTCGCGCGTCATATTGTTACCGCCGCCGAAAAGTTCGTGGATCGTACCTACCTCGAAGGCCACATGATGAAAACCGCGCTTACCGTTTCCGGGATTGAGCAAGAAAAGATTATGGTGGTGATGCGCCGCGGCGGCGCGGGTGAAGTATCCCCGCCCCGGATATGCGTCTGTGAGCTTGAAACCGAGGCGGTCGACATAAAACTCCTTATGAGGCTCGATATCATCCGTCACGTAGACGATATGCGACATTTCGAGCGGCATTGCTTTGTCGTATTTATCTGCGCGCTTATTGATGCGGGTTGCACGACCAGGAACGTTAACCTCGATTTCAGGGGCCTCCACTGACGTCGTCTGTGTCACACGGAAGGCAAGGCCGTATCCGAGCGGGTCGACGGTATGGATAGACCCATCTGTGTCCTGACGGACATCACGATCCTCCGAAAGGTTCGCTGCCAGGTTCTGCAAATCCTCAGACGAGCGCACGCCAAACATGGCTTCCCGAACTGTGGCATTGACGTCATCGCCGACGGGCAACGGCAGTTCGGGGTCATCGACCGGGCGGAGTTCGACAACCGCGCCATTTTGCGCCGCGAATGCGGCATGACCGTTCCCAGTATCGACCGGTGCCAGACCGAAATCCGTCCAAAACTTGCTACCCGCAGCAATATCCGAAACCCCATAGGTAACCTTGTCTATACCGGTATGATTCATTCTTTCCTCCTCGCTTCGAATTTAGCGCTTTTGGTTTCACTGTAACACGGTTAGACGATTAAATCTGCGTAGGAACTGCCAAGCACTTTATCCCACAGATTCTGTACCCAAACCTCGCTAATGTTCCGAACGATCAGCACAATCCGCGTTTCCGCAATACCAACAGGCCAGCCATCAAGCCTTCT
>JAYYZV010000070.1:0-10077 GCA_036339975.1 Pseudomonadota bacterium
GAATAACGTTGGATGTTATCTTCTGATCAATACAGACTACCCGGCATCACAGGGCGATGAAACCTCTCAGCCTAAACAGATTTATCTGCGGTCCTCCACCTATGGCACCGGTTTAGGACACGGCCCACTATTGGAAGCGACAGAGACAATCGGAGACGCCACAAACTACAAAAAATGGTTTAAGAGGCCGATCGCAATCGAACCCTTTATAGAATATTCCCAAAAACTTATTGATGAGACGCCACCGGCGGTCGCCTGACGCGAAGCTTTTTTCCTCCTTCTTTGACTACACGTCCCTTTGAACTAGTCTCCCCTCTTTGATGGGGAGTTTTTTTATGGCCGAACGTATATCTGTAACGGCAGCCGACGGGCACACCTTCGATGCTTGGCATGCCAATCCTGCTGGAACAGCGAAGGGCGGGGTCATATTCCTGCAGGCGATCTACGGTCTTACAGATCATCTAGGAGACGTGTGCGACTGGTTCGCCGGCGACGGATTTGCCGCCGTTGCTCCCGCAACCTACGACCGGACGGAGCGCAACAAGGTCTTCGCTTACGACGATCATGGCGGTATGCAGTTTCGCGAACATCTTAAGGAAGACACGGTCCTGCTGGATATCGGCGGCTGCGCGACGCTGCTACGCCAAAACACCGATAAAATTGCCATCGCAGGCTTCTGCACCGGCGGTACCTGGGCTTGGATAGCAGCCGATCGCCTCGACATGGACGCCGCTGTCATCTTTTACGGCAGCGACATTCACGACAACCTTGGCCGGCAGCCGAAATGCCCAGCGATCCTGCATTACGGGGATGCCGATCACGTCGTCGCGTTTGAACAGGTACAGAAAATTCAGACCACGTACCCCGACAACGATTTTTACGTTTACCCGGGGGCGGGACACGCGTTCTACAATCCGGAACAGGCGCATCACGATCCCGAGGCCGCCAAGCTGGCGCATCAACGCTCCGTCGAGTTTCTTGAGAAACATTTTGCCTGACCAGAGATGATCGACCGCCGTAACCGTCTGGTGTTGGTGTCACTTGAAGACGGGACGGGTCTGCGTTGTGTCGATATCTATCGAAGCCGGGACGGGGATATTCTGTGGGACGAATGGCGCCGGGATCCTGAAGACCCGTCCGGTTGGCACGCCACGGGACGGCGAGGAGGCGTATACGGTGACGAAGCCGCCGCACGACAGGCGGCCATCGCGGCCATTGAGTGGCTCACCAGCTAACTGTCTCTTTTCTTCTGCGCTTCGAGACGCGCGATGAAGCTGGTCGAGCCGACGATAATCAGGGCACCGACGATGGTCCAGAAATCCGGCACTTCGCTAAAAATAGCGAACCCGAATGCGGCGGCGAAAACCAACCGGATATATTCCGTGGGCCCGATCACACTGGCCTCTCCGACTACGAATCCCCTAATGAAGCCGATCATGCCTATAGTCGTCAGAAACCCGATAGCTAGCGCCATCAACCAGGAAACGAGATCTGGCGGGGTTTGCCACAGAACGACCGTTGGCGGCAGAAACACCAAGATGCCGCCCGCCTGATAATAAAAAAGGATCCGGTTGGGCGGTTCGGTCGTCGACATGATCCGGATCAGAACATTTGCGATCGCAAAGGTGCAGGCGGCCCCAATCGCTATGAAAACGACGGGATCGATTTCGCCGCCGGGGCGCACCATGACGACAACACCCACGAAACCGGCAATCGTCGCGGACCACCGACGCCCGCTGACGATCTCGCGCAGGAAGATCACCGCGATGACCGTGGTGAAGAGAATTCGTGAAAACGCTAGCGCCGTGGCATCGGCGAGCGGCAGGTACACTACGGACGTGTAGACGCCGACCTGTGCGACGCAGGCGAGGATCAGACGAACGATGTGGATGCCGGGCCGGCTGGTTTTAAGTTCGCCCACACCCATCCGCATAAAGAACGGAAGCATCAACGCAAATCCGATGCCATACCGGAAAAACGCCATCTGAAACGGCGACATGGTCTGGCCCAGCGATTTGACGAACAAATCGTTGACCGCAAACGCCAGCGTGCCCATCAGCAGCCACAAGATACCCCGGAGGTTAGGCGGAAGGCGGGTCCAACTGGATGTGACGAATTCTATCAGGAAACGGGTTTTCGGTTGCACTACAGATAGTCAGCGAATTTGAGCCGAGGTCCGTCCATGCTTCAATAGAAATTGTCCCGCGTTCCTGACATGCCGCCATCCGGAAACGCGGTACGGTTGCCGATATCAAATGCACAGGAAACTCAGCAATTGAGTCCGGTCCATGTTTCTGATCTTATATCCCAATCACCTAACGAGCCTTAAGGCCTACATCCACTCAGGGAGGAACCATGAAACGTATTCTAGCAACTACACTTGCGACCGCGGCCGCATTGGCCATAGGCGCGACCGCCGTGACGGCCCAATCCGCCAAGGATTTCTACAAGGGCAAAACGGTCGAAATCTATATCGGCTACGGCCTCGGAGGGACCTACGGCAAGAGCGCCACCATCATGGGGGAGCATCTAAGACCTCGCATTGGTGCCGATTCAGTAATCGTCAAATCAATGCCGGGTGCAGGCGGCCTCAAAATGACGAACTACTATGCCAACGTTGCCAAGAGGGATGGAACAGCGATCATACTGCCACCCGATACCCTTGCCATCACTCAGATGTTGAAGCCAAAAAAGGCCAAATATGACTCACGAGATTTCCGATGGCTTGGTGCAGCGGTCCGGAGCAACTCACTTTCAGCCGTTCGTGCAGACTCTGGCGTTAAAGCATGGAAAGACCTGAAGTCTAAAGCGGTGCCATTTGCCTGCTCCGGCCTCGGGTCTCAAACTTGCCAAGTGCCGGCGTTGATCAACGGTCTACTCGGAACCAAGATCAAGATTGTTCGAGGTTACAAAGGCTCAAAAAAAATGCTCCTCGCGATGGAGCAGGGCGAAGCTGCGGGCATCAATCTCACTTGGCTAGCCTTTAAGACTAATCGCCAGGCTTGGTTCAAAAGTGGTTTTGCTGTCCCGGTCATGCAGATGGGTCCCACGCCGGACCCAGAATTAGCAGGTGTTCCGAACCTTAAAGACCTCGTCGCAGCAGAAGACAGACCAATCGTTAATTTTATGTCTTCATTGATAGCCATCGGTCGCAGCCTGGCAGTCCACAAAGACGTTCCGAAAGAACGAACGGCATTCCTTAAATCTGCCTTCGTAGATATGGCAAATGACCCGGCGTTCGTAGCTGATATGAAAAAGCGAAAGCTGCAGGTTACATACACGAGCGCCGAGGACGTACATAAGGTCGTCGACGAAAGTGTCGGTATGTCGGCAGATATAATTAAACGAACAAATCAAATTCTGTTTGGCAGCGCTTCCTGATCCGCGCAGTATCTGTTAACGAAGATCGCCCCGGCCGCCTCGGCCGGGGCGTTTTTCTTGGAGTTTTGTATTGAGCTACCGCGGAAAAGATATCGGTAACGTTGCCGTCCTCAGCACCTGTCAGATGCTTTTCGGCACGGGGCGCGGTCTCTTTATGGTTGCAGCTCCTGCGGTTGCCCTTTTACCCGGGTTTGCGCCGCATTTGGCCCTAGCCACCCTGCCCGCAGCAGCGGTTGTTATCGGCACCGCACTATCCGCATGGGCCGCCTCAATGATTTCCCGGCGAACCGGCAGGCAAGCCGGTTTCCTGATCGGGACAGGTCTTGCCACCGTCAGCGGTGCGCTCTGCTTTTCTGCGGTCATTTACATGAATTTCTGGCTTCTTTCAGTCGGGGGGCTTGTGTTTGGCTTCTATTCGGGTTTCGCGCAACTTTACAGGTTTGCCGCTGCCGACGGCATTTCCGAGAGATACCGCAGCGTCGCGATCTCCCTCGTTTTAGCTGGTGGCGTATTTTCTGGGTTCGCTGGCGCTGGGCTGGCTATCTGGGGAGAAAATATGGTTCCGGATAGTTGGTATTCGGGCGACGTTCGGCAATTCGGTGGGACCTTCATGTTTCTAACCGGCACCGCGGTGGTTGCCGCAATGGCACTCGTTTTCCTTCGAATCCCGAACCTTTCTAAATCCCAGCTTGAGGGCGAACAGCGGCCAATGTCGAAGATCATGAGGCAGCCTGTTTTTATCGCGGCGGCTATCTCTGCAACGGTTGGACAGACCGTGATGAACTTCTTAATGACGGCAACGCCCATCGCGATGATCTCGATCTGTGGCCACAGCTTTGCCGCAACGGCCAATGTGATCGCCTGGCACACTTTCGCAATGTTCGCACCAGGTGTGTTTACCGGATTTCTGATCCGGAAATTTGGCGAGGTCACGATCATCATGGTCGGCCTGCTGCTGGAAGCCGCATGTATCGGCATCGCACTATCGGGTATCGAGGTGTTCGATTTCTGGCTGTCGATGTTCCTGCTGGGTGTGGGGTGGAATTTCACCTTCACTGCCGCGACCAGCCTGATGACAACCGCCTACACACCCGCGGAACGCGCAAAAACGCAGGGAATGATGAACCAGATCATTTACACCGTTGTCGCGTGCGGATCCCTGTCTTCCGGAGCATTTATCCACTTTTTCGGCTGGAATTGGGTCAATATCGGCGCCATGCCGTTGCTATTAATCGCTGCGACAGTAACGCTTTGGTACGCCGCGAATGGAAAAAAAATCGCCCTAACGACATAATTCGCTACCCCAGATCAGGGTTGTTGAGCTTGCGTCATGAAAGAAAATAGGGGACGCTCCAATAAGCCTTTAAAGGTTGGTCAAAACAGGGAGATAATTATGAACAGATTTTCGATATCGACAGTAGCCGCGGTCGCAATCAGCGGGGTCCTCGCAATCCCAGCAGCACAGGCAGCTGAAGTTACCCTAAAGGGCATATCAGGATGGCCAAAGAGCTTTCCGATGGTCGCAAACGACTACTTGCCCTTCATTGAAGAAGCGAACAAACGCGGTAAAGGCCATTTCAAAATTAAGTGGACGGGAGGCTCTGAGCTTGGCAAGCCCGCCGCGCAGGCCAAAGGCTTTAAATCGGGGGTTTACGACCTCATGTACACGGCGGCGAGTTATTTGCAGGGCTCCATCCCAGAGGTCGATGCCCTTTCCGCACAGCAAATAAAACCCTGGGATGCGCGAAAAAGCGGTGGTATGGCAGTCCTCAACAAAGCTGTAAGCAAGCGGCTAAATGGGATCATTCTCTCGCACACCGCCTCAAGCGTTCAATTTCAGTTGTATCTGAGAAAAAAGCCGACGATTGGCCCCGATGGGGTGATATCGTTAAAGGGCTTCAAGATGCGTTCCGTTCCGATTTATGACGGCTTTCTTAAGGGACTTGGCGCGACTACTATGACTGTGCACGTTCCGGAAATATACGAAGCCCTACAGAGGGGTGTAGTCGACGGTTTCCCCTTCCCGAACCTCTGGACCCGGAAATTTAAGTGGAACAAGTTTGTTACCCACACAGTGCATCCCTCTTTTTATCAAATTGAAGCCTGCACATTTGTAAGCAACAAGGCCCTCGCAAAACTTAGTCCCGAAGGCAAAAAGATTCTTCTTAAAGTCGGTGAGGATTGGGAGCGGATTTCGGCAAAAATCTGGGCTCCTCTCGTTGAAAAAGAGAGAGAGGTATACAAGAAGGGCGGCGCGGAAGAGATCGTGATGTCTGGAGCCGCGGCCAAAAAATATATCGCGCTAGCTAATGGCACCCCCGTTGAACGGCTGAAAAAACTCAACTCTCCCGAAGCCAAAGAGCTCAGCAGGCTCTTCCACGGTCAATAGACGGCGTTAAATTTGCGCCCCCAACCTATTTAGGTTGGGGGCGTTTTTTGCGTTCATGAAATGACACTCATAAGTAAAGGCTATAACAAGCTGATCTTCGGGCTCGCCGTAATCGGAGGGGTGCTCCTCGCTGTTATATTCGTGGGGATAATTTGTGACGTCACCCTCCGTACGCTGGGATTTAACTCAATCCAATGGTATAGCGCTGTTGCAGAATATAGCCTCTTTTTCTGCACGATGTTCGGTGCGCCCTACCTTGTCCGTCACAAAGGGCACGTAGTTGTAGAGTCGTTGAGGCTGGCAATGCCAGCGGGTTTGCGGACAATCGTTGAAAAGATCGTGTACCTCGTGTGCATTCTTCTGTCTCTTCTGTTTGTATATTACGGCGCACTCGAGACGATAGAGGCAATTAAGACCGGAGAGCAGGACCTTCGATCGGTTGACATGCCAAAATGGCTCCTGATGGTGCCATTTCCTATAGGTTTCTCGCTCGTGGCTATTGAGTTTGCGCGGTATCTGCTTGGTTTCGATACCTATTACTCGAATAAGGCCACGTCGGGGGAATCCCTGTAATGGAAATACTCACGGAGTGGTATTCAATCGCTGGCTTTCTGGTCGGAATGATCATTGTATTGATGCTGCTTGGCCTCCCGGTCGCATTTGCCTTTTTGACAACGAATATAATCGGCGCAGCCATTTTCATGGGTGACGGAACACTCACTGGTGGCTTGGACGCGATGCCACTGATAGTTTCTAATGCAGTAGACTCTGTGGCGATTTTCGCACTCATCCCAGTGCCGCTATTCATCATTATGGGTGAACTATTTTTCCATACCGGACTGGCGGTACGCGTTTTCGACGCTTTAGATCGGTGTTTCGGTCGCCTTCCGGGAAGACTTTCCTACATCACGGTGGCGGGCGGAACGATTTTCGCCACTCTGTCTGGCTCGACCATGGCGAATACCGCAATGATGGGCTCGCTCATGGTCCCCGAAATGACAAAACGGGGATACAAGGGCCACATGTCTATGGGCCCAATCCTCGGAACGGGAGGTTTGGCGATGATCATACCTCCTTCAGCCCTTGCGGTCCTCTTGGCGAGCCTCGCAGAGATTGATATTGGCGGGCTGCTGATTGCTGGAGTTATACCCGGCCTTATTCTCGCAGTCCTGTATTCGATACTTATTTTCGGACAGGTAAAACTCGACCCGGACGCGGCCCCTGAATACTCCGTCGAACCCTCGCCATTTAAAGAAATAATTTGGTCGCTCATTGTTAACGTATTGCCAATGGGCTTCATCGTTTTCTGTGTTATCGGGTTGATAATTTTGGGCGTAGCCACCCCGACCGAGGCCGCAGGTTTCGGCGCATTTGGAGTTGTAATTCTCGGCATCCTTTTCCGGGTAATGACATGGGATGTCCTTGTTAAATCATTCGCCGGAGCGCTTCGCGTCACTGCGATGGTTCTACTCATCATCCTCGCCTCAACCACGTTTAGTCAGCTATTGGCATTCACTGGAGCAAGTGCTGGCCTTATAGAGTGGGCGACAAAGGTCGATTTATCGCCTCTCGTCGTACTTCTAATAATGTTTGGAGTGCTACTGATCCTTGGGATGTTCATGGATCAGGTTTCGATGATGCTTTTAACCGTGCCGATCTTTTTCCCTCTCGCAGAGTCATTTCAATTCGACCTAGTGTGGTTTGGCCTGATAATGCTGTTGGCACTCGAGATAAGCCTCACAACACCGCCGTTTGGTTTGCTGCTTTTTGTAATGGTGGCGGTTGCACCAAAAGGAACAACGCTTTGGCAGGTCGCGAAAGCAGCCGCGCCCTACATCGGTTGCGCGCTGATTGTTCTTGTGCTCCTCATTATTTTTCCTGATTTAGCACTTTACCTTCCAAGCCTTATGAATAGTTAACGCCTGAAATTTCAGAATTTATGCCTTCTCCGCCTGATTTAAGCTCGCCCATCGGTCAATCCCCTGCAAGGCTAATGGCTCGCCGCGCAGTAGCCGGTCAGGGGCGTCACGTCGACGATTTCACCCTCCCCCGTACGGTCGAGGTCGCCTATGTTAGGAGCCCATACGCCCACGCCGATATAGGAACGATCGACACGTCTGCGGCTGCCGAGCAGCCGGGTGTGATCGCTGTCGTCACAGGTCGCGAGATCGCCGAGCACATGACGCCCTGGACCGGCATTATGGAAAACCAGCCAGCGCTGAAATCGGCACCGCAATATGCGCTCGCTGTCGACAGAGCGACCTGGCAGGGCGAACCGGTCGTCGCCGTCGTCGCCACTACCCGTGCCATCGCTGAGGATGCGGCCGAATACGTCACCGTCGATTGGACAGAGAAGGCTCCGGTCGCCGACATGCTGACTGCCCTCGACCCGGACACGCCGGTTCTCCACCCAGAACTTGGCGACAACAAGATGTTCGAACGCGTCGCCGAAAAAGGCGATGTCGATGCCGGCTTCGCCGCTGCCTCTCACGTGGTCGAGGGAACTTTCGATTTCGGCCGGCATACCGGCGTAACGCTGGAACCGCGCACGATGGTATCTTCGTGGGATTCGTCGGAGAAGCACCTCACGGTGTATTACGGCGGTCAGGCCGTTCACATGATCCAGGTGCTTTTTTCAAAACACCTTGGCATACCGGAACGCGATATTCGGGTGATTGCACAGGATTGCGGCGGATCCTATGGGATCAAGAGCCACCTTTACGGCGATGAATTTGCGACGGCCGTGTTGTCGATCATGCTCGACCGCCCCGTCCGCTATCGCGCCGACCGTATAGAATCTTTCGTTTCCGACATCCACGCACGTCAGCACCAGCTGACAGGAAAGCTTGGCGTGGATACGGACGGAAAGATCGTTGCATTTGAGTTCGATGATATCACGGCAGCGGGTGCGTACTCTGCATACCCGCGAACAAGTTGTGTCGAGGCAAACCAGGTGCTTAACATCGCGGGCGGCCCTTACAAAATCGATAATTTCCGCGCTAAAACTACCGTCGTTTTTCAGAACATGGTGCCGACATCACAGTACCGTGCCGTCGGGCATCCCATGGGTATCGTAATTTGCGATAGCCTTCTGGATAAAGCGGCGGTGGCCGCAGGCATCGACCGGATGGAGATCAGGCGTCGTAATCTGATATCTGATGACGCATACCCGTCTGCCTCCCCCGCCGGTATTCCGCTCCACGATCTGTCGCATCAGGCCTGTCTGGAAAAGCTCGCCGTTGTCATGGATATTAATGCTCTAAAAGCGGACCAGGTGGCGGCTCGAGAGAGCGGTATTCATCGTGGTATCGGGTACGCTTCCTTCATTAAAGGCACTAATCCGGGCGCATTGATTTACGGCCCCGCCAAAGTGCCGATCTCGGCGCAGGATGGAACAACCGTCCGGCTGGAACCGGCCGGCGGCGTGACCGTTTTGACGGGCGTCACCGAACAGGGCCAAGGTACCGAGACAGCGCTTGCCCAGGTAGTCGCGGCAGCGATTGGTATGAAGTTTGAAGACGTTCGCGTGATCACTGGAGACACCGACGCCGTCCCATATGGCGGAGGAACCTATGGTTCGCGGGGCGCGGGTATTGGTGGCGAGGCCTCGTGGAGAGCCGGACAGACACTTCGCGGACAAATTCTGGATCTCGCCGCCGTCCTACTTCAGACCGATGCTGGCAGCCTGGATATTCGGGACAGCGTCGTGGTGGATGCGGATGGCGGCGACGAACGCATCACGCTGGAAGAACTCGGCAATATCGCGTTCCTGCGCTCCTTCGAATTACCCGACGATTATCATCCGGTGCTGGTCGCCACCGAACGGTTTAGGGTGCGAGACTACATATTCACCAACGCTGCTCACGCCGCCTACGTAGAGGTCGATCCGGACACTGGTTTCGTGAAGGTACTGAATTACTGGGTCGTCGAAGACTGCGGCCGGGTCATCAACCCTCAGCTTGTGGCCGAACAACAACGAGGCTCCGTCGTACACGGCCTGGGTGACGCGCTATACGAACACTGCCTTTACGATCAGGCCGGACAGCTTCAGAACGCAACAATGGCGGATTATCTTGTACCGATGTCCGGGGAGTCTCCCGATATAGTCATCGAACACGTCACCACTCCGACCTCCAAGACAACTTTGGGGGCGAAGGGTGCAGGCGAAAGCGGTATGGCGGGCGTACCGCAATCTATCTTGAGTGCTGTAAACGACGCCATCCAGCCTTTCGGGGGGGACGTATCCGCCGTGCCGGTAACACCCGACGACGGGGTCGGGGCGACGGGGGGGAGGCCGGGTGAGCCGG
>JAYYZV010000071.1:0-53453 GCA_036339975.1 Pseudomonadota bacterium
AGCACTCGATCCGCTCGATGCGGATCCCGGCGCGGCCGGTCGAGGGTCAATTATTCACAACGCGATCGACCGATTTGTGCGCGAAGCCGGGGATATTTTGGGAGATCAAGCTCTCGAGCGGTTTTTAGCTATTGGCGAGGAAGAGTTTGAGCCATGGATGGATCGACCTGGTATTCGCGCTTTTTGGTGGCCGCGCTTCGAGCGAATTGCACATTGGGTGGTCTCACTAGAGGCGGAACGTGCCGCCTCCACTGTCCGACGCCACACCGAGGTTGATGGCGTTCTGACTATCGACCGGAATGGCCGCAAGTTTTTGCTTCGCGCTCGTGCCGACCGCATTGATGAGATCGTTGGGGGCGGCTACGAGGTTATTGATTACAAGACCGGCGCGGTTCCGACGAAGAAGGACGTGAATGCCGGCCTCTCGCCCCAGCTGCCGCTAGAAGCTGCCATGATTATCAATGGCTCGTTCAACGATATCCCGTGCGGAGAAATCAAGGCATTGAGCTATTGGAAGCTATCGGGAGGCGATCCCGCTGGCGAAACCCGGGATGCTGGTGATGATCCGGTGGCGCTGGCGGATGAGGCCCTCGCCGGACTTATAGCGCTGCTCGCTTATTACGACGACCCGGAAACGCCGTATATAGCTCGTCCCGATCCCGATATAGCCCCCCGTCATTCAGATTTCGAACATCTAGAACGGGTGCAGGAATGGTCCTCAACAAATGACTGACCCGGCCCCACAGCATACCGGCGACCGGCCTGGCGGCTTTGTATCCATCGAGGCTCAGACTATCGCAGCGGCACCCCTTGCGTCGGTCTGGGTTTCTGCCTCGGCGGGGTCCGGCAAGACAAAAGTATTGGCCGATCGGGTACTTAGGTTGCTGTTAAATGGAAGTCCCGCGGGCAAAATCCTTTGTCTGACTTTTACCCGCGCTGCCGCAGCGGAGATGCAGAATCGGATCCGCCGACTGTTGGGTGATTGGGCGGTGATGTCCGACGCGGAACTGGATGCTGCCATCGTCAGATTGTCAGGCGATACACCGACATCGGAGATACGGGCGCTGGCTCGGCGTCTTTTTGCCGAAGTTCTAGATACTCCGGGTGGGTTGAAAATCCAGACAATTCATGCGTTTTGCGAGTCTCTTCTTGGCCGATTTCCAGTCGAAGCCGGGTTGGCCCCATATTTCCATGTAATGGACGAACGGACTGCGGCGGAAGCTCTTCTGACGGCGCGTAATGAAATACTCGATGCTGCGCGAAGCGGCGCCGACGACGCGCTTGCCGACGCGCTGGGTGTCGTTACCGGCTGGGTGCACGAAGACGAATTTGCTGATCTTATGATGGCGATTGCGTCCAACCGCAGCCGGTTAAATCGGTTGTTGATTGGCCACGGTGGTATCGAAGGTGCCACGCAAGCGACGCGGTCAGTACTTGGGGTCGCCGCTGAAGAAACAGTGGAAGCTTTGTTACAGGCAGCGGCTGTCGAACCCAAAATCGATCAGTCGGGCCTGAGAGACGCCGCCGATGTTCTCTCTCGTGGGGGAAAGCAGGATAAGGACAAAGCAGCCAAGATGTCCGCTTGGCTATTTGCTGACCCTGCGGCCCGTGCTAAGGAATTTGATGCGTATGCATCGGTTTATCTGACTGGAAGCGGAACGACCCGGGGAATTCTTGCCAGCAAAGGGGCGGTGAAAGAGCTGCCAAAGATCGCTGACATTATGCAACGGGAGGCCGGCCGTGTTTTTGCCGTGCAGGAGAAACGCAAGGCGATCCAGACCGCCGGGGCCACAGAGGCCATTCTCGCCATCGCGACGGCGCTCATCAACCGGTACGAGGATCACAAAAATCGCCACGCAATACTAGATTACGACGATCTGATCCTGCGGGCCCGAAGGCTGGTTGAACAAGCAGCCCCTTGGGTGCTCTTTAAGCTTGATGGAGGACTTGATCACATCCTGATCGATGAGGCTCAGGACAGCAACGCTGATCAGTGGGCTGTGGTGCGCGCGATCGTCGACGAATTTCATGCCGGGGGCGGCGCCCGTGAGGTTGGGCGCACCGTGTTTGCAGTCGGTGACGAAAAGCAGTCAATCTTTAGTTTTCAGGGTGCCGCTCCTGATCAGTTTTCGGCGATGAGCGATTACTTTGAAAAACGCGTCACGGCGGCCGGTCAGGATTGGCATCGGGTCCCACTGGACGTTTCCTTCCGTTCGACGTCCACCGTCCTGCAGGCTGTCGATGCCGTTTTTGCCGATGATGAGGTGCGCGAAGGTGTCTCATCGGCGAAGATCGTCCATAAGGCGCACCGCCACGGTCAGGCAGGTCTAGTTGAACTATGGCCGCCGGTATTTCCAGAGGACCGAGATGACATATCACCTTGGTCGACACCGGAGGACCTTCGCAATGACGCCACGCCGGCCCGACGCCTCGCACATGCCATTGCATGGCGAATATCCGATTGGGTCGAGGGAGGTGAGAAACTGCCCAGTGCCGACCGGTATATGAGACCGGGTGATATTATGGTCCTGGTCCGTCGACGGACGGAATTTGTCGATAATTTGATTCGCGAGCTCAAAAAGAGACGGGTCGATGTTGCCGGGCTAGATCGCATGGTCTTAACCGATCAACTAGCGGTGCAAGACCTTATCGCGCTCGCAGCATTTGCGCTGTTGCCGCATGACGATCTTAATCTCGCCGCCGTCCTGAAGGGGCCGCTGATAGGTTTTGATGAAGTCAAATTGTTCGAAGTCTGCCACCGGCGCGACGGTACGGTCTGGGGCTCGTTGCGCCGGCTGGCGCGGACGGATCCGCGCTGCGCCGAGGCCCATCGTATCCTCTCCGACGTTCTCGCTCGCGCAGATTTCGCAGCCCCTTATGAATTTTTCGCAAATATTCTGGGGCCGATGACGGGCCGGGCGCGCCTGATTAGTCGTCTGAGCGAGGAAGCCAATGATCCGATCGATGAATTTCTATCCTTGGCGCTCGCGTTTGAACAAACGCATACCCCGTCGTTGCAAGGGTTTATTCGCTGGTTGGAGGAGGGTGACGCCCAGATCAAACGCGACCTAGATCAGGGGCTCCGCGACGAGGTCCGGATCATGACGGTTCATGGCGCTAAAGGGTTGCAGGCGCCGGTAGTGATTCTTGCCGATACGATGCAGGTACCGCAATCAGATGGCTGTCTGATGTGGTATCATGGAGACAGCCAAGCAGATGCCCTTCTTTGGCCGCCGCGATCGCGCGTACGGGAACGCTCGGCGCAGCGCTTGGCCGGCGAACAGCGCACTCGTCAGGACGAGGAATACCGTCGCTTGCTTTATGTTGCGATGACGCGCGCTGAAGACAGGCTGTATATCGCAGGTTACGGTACCCGGCGCACACCGCCTGATGCGGCATGGTGGAACGTAATTGCGCGCGGGCTTGAACCGGTAGCGGAGAAGTTCGCATTTGAGTCCCACCCTGGCCGACCCGACGACGAGGCAGAAATGGCTTGGCAAGGTGACGGATTTCGGTTGCAGATGCCGCAGACCCTCGCTCCCGACCGTCGTTCAGAAGGAGGTGAGTCCGCGACAGATATCCCTGAACTGCCCGGCTGGATCGATGCTATGGCCCCGGAGGAACCCGAACCGCCGCGTCCCCTTACGCCGTCGCGCCCCACGTTGCCCGAACCCACGACGCGCTCGCCGTTAGGGGATGATAATGGCCTTGCCTTTCAGCGAGGGGTGCTGGTGCATCGATTGTTGCAGACGTTACCAAATCTCAGGGAACCTGACCGTTCCGGTGCTGCGCGAGCTTTTCTAGCTCGTCCGGTTCATGGACTTGAATTGGACCAGATAGATGCGCTGGTCGCTGAGACGCTCGCGGTGCTGGGCGATACTGCCTGCGCGCCCCTTTTCGGCCCGGGGTCGCGGGCTGAGGTACCCGTCGCTGGGGTTGTTAGGGGGAGTGCAATCTCCGGGCGGATAGACCGTTTGGTAGTAGGCTCAGGCGGCGTTCAAATACTCGATTTCAAGACGAATCGTCTTCCCCCGTCGCGACCAGAAGACGTTCCGACATTATATCTACGGCAAATGTCGGCTTATCGTGCGTTGTTACGAAAAATTTATAAAAATCAGGAAGTTGACTGCATTCTGCTATGGACGGACGGCCCCCGATTGATGCCGTTAGATGCAAAACTGCTGGACGCCTACGAACCTTGACCGGTTTTCGATGCACCCTTAGATTCGAGAAACAAAGAAAAAGCATGATTTATATAGGGTCTTTGCTTTAAACCTTGACGGTACAGTCGTTTAGATAGAGGAGGCATAAAAATTGCGAGCAAACCAGTTTCAGACGATTCATTTGAAAACGACGTTCTCGGTGCTGAAGGTCCCGTTTTGGTTGATTTTTGGGCGGAGTGGTGTGGTCCTTGTAAGCAGATTGGACCATCGCTCGAGGAAATTTCAGAAGAAATGGGTGATGCGATTACGGTAGCCAAGGTAAATATCGACGACAATCCTATGACGCCGTCTAAATACGGTGTTCGCGGTATCCCGACACTTATGCTTTTCAAGGATGGTGAAGTCGCGGCTACGAAGGTCGGTGCGCTGCCCAAGGGCAAGCTATTGGAATGGATTCAGTCGTCAGTCTAACCCTAAAAATTTAGCGGTAGAAACCCCTTCTCTTGCAGGGGTTCCGATGCTTGCACATTGCTGTGCAACCCACTATAAACCGGCGCCATGAAGCAAGCGGTCCGGCCTGTAAGGGCATGCCGGGATCGTTTAGATGACGTCCGTACCGCCACACATATCCGCCGGCGTTACAAGCAAAGGAGACGGAAATGCCCAAGCTGAAGTCGAAAAGCGGCGCCAAGAAAAGATTCCGCACAACGGCTACCGGAAAAGTCCGGTCCAATTTTGCTAAAAAACGTCATAACCTCCGGAAGCGCACTCAGAAAATGAAGCGCAATTCCCGCGGCACCCAGATCCTGTCGGATGCAGACGCGAAAATCGTCAAATCGTATCTGCCCTACGCGAAGTAAAGGAGATCTGACATGGCACGAGTAAAACGCGGCGTCACGACCCACGCCCGTCACAAAAAAGTTCTGAAAAAGGCGAAAGGTTACCGTGGGCGCAACTCCAAGGTATTTCGGGTTGCAGTGGAAAAGGTCGAAAAGGCCGGTCAGTACGCTTATCGCGACCGTCGGGTCAAAAAGCGCAGCTTTCGCGCACTCTGGATCCAGCGGATCAACGCCGGAGCGCGCCAGCACGGGCTTACCTATTCGCAGTTCATGCACGGGCTGAACAAAGCGGGGATCGAGCTAGACCGAAAGGTGCTCGCTGATCTTGCTGCACAGGAACCGGAAGCTTTTGGTAGCGTTGTAGAACAGGCAAAGGCCGCCCTCGACAACGCCGGCTAACGCCGGGTTTGCTCTAACGTAATGCTCGAGGCGGTCGCTGAAAGGCGGACGAAGGACTTCCTATGGAAAATCTCGATCAGTTAAAGGACGACCTTCTGTCGCAGGTGGAAGCGGCTAATCTGGACGCGCTCGAAGTTCTGCGCGTTTCGGTCCTCGGTAGGTCCGGCACTATCACCGAGATGGTCAAGGGCATCGGTCAGTTACCACCGGAAGACAGGCGTGATGCAGGCCGGAAGTTAAACATTCTGAAGAATTCGGTTTCCGTTGCGATCGATGCAAAAAAGGAAATGTTGGAAGCCGAGTTGCTTGATGCCAGCCTTGGCACCGAACGGATTGACGTCACGCTGCCGCAGCGCCCCGAAGGTGCAGGCCGCATTCACCCGATCAGTCAGACCATCGACGAGATGGTGGCCCTCTTCTGTGAAATGGGATTTACCGTCGCGGAAGGCCCACACGTTGAAAGCGACTTCAACAATTTCACCGCGCTGAATATTCCGCCCGAACACCCGGCGCGCCAGGACCATGATACCTTTTATCTGCCGCCCAATGAGGATGGCGACCGCAAGGTGCTCCGCACACATACTTCGCCGGTGCAAATTCGCACGATGCTCAGCCAAAAGCCTCCGATACGTATAATCGTCCCGGGTCGCACGTTCCGTGCCGACCACGATGCAACCCATTCGCCGATGTTCCATCAGATTGAAGGCTTGGTCATTGACGAAACTACCCATATGGGCCACCTGAAAGGCTGCCTGATAGAATTCTGCCGCGCCTTCTTCGGTGTGGACGATTTACCAGTCCGATTTCGGCCATCCTATTTTCCATTCACAGAACCATCCGCAGAGGTGGACATTGGCTGTTCGCGTGAAGGCGGCGGACTCACCATCGGTGCTGGAGCCGACTGGCTAGAAATACTCGGATGCGGAATGGTCAATCCGCGGGTTCTTGAAAATTGCGGGATCGACGCGACAAAGTATCAGGGTTTTGCTTTCGGGCTCGGGATCGAACGTGCGGCGATGCTGAAATACGGTATTCCCGATTTGCGTACATTTTACGATTCAGATATTCGCTGGCTGAAACACTACGGCTTCGTGCCGCTAGATGTACCGAACGTTGCCGCAGGATTCGAGGGGGGGGCTGGCTGATGAAATTTACCCTCGATTGGCTTAAGGAGCACCTAGATACTGATCGGCCGTTAGTGGATATCGTCCAGAAACTCTCCATGATCGGTCTCGAGGTTGAGGCTGTCGACGATCGTGCTGAAGCGCTGGCTTCGTTCAAGGCCGCCTATGTTATCTCTGCCGAAAAGCACCCCGATGCTGATCGGTTGCAGGTCTGTATGGTCGACTATGGTAATGGCGATCCGGTGCAGGTGGTGTGCGGCGCGCCTAATGCGCGGGCCGGTATGAAGGGCGTCTTCGCCGCGTCAGGTGCCTATATCCCAGGTATCGACTTGACGCTTAAGAAGAGCAAGATCCGTGGTCAGGAATCCAACGGCATGCTGCTGTCCGAGCGCGAGATGGGCCTATCCGACGATCACGAAGGCATCGTGGAACTGCCGGATGATGCTGAAATCGGCAGTCCAGCTGTCGATGCTCTGGGCCTCAGCGATCCCATCATCGAAATTGGGTTGACGCCAAACCGACAAGACTGCGCTGGCATCCGAGGCATCGCCCGTGATCTCGCCGCTGCTGGTCTCGGAACGCTGAAGCCGTTGGAGGTGCCACAGATCGACGGTATGTTTGAGTCGCCGATCAAGTGGAAGAGGGACCTCCCTGCGGATGCGGGAGATGCATGTCCTCTGGTGGTGGGACGCTACTTCCGGGGCGTAAAGAACGGCCCAAGCCCGCAATGGTTGCAGGACCGGCTCCGCGCTATCGGCCTACGTCCAATTTCGGCCCTTGTCGATATAACGAACTACGTCACCTTTGATTTGGCGCGGCCGCTCCACGTGTTTGATGCGGCCAAGGTAAAGGGTGACGTCGTGATGCGTCTCGCCGAAGAAGGTGAAAAGTTGCTGGCACTTGACGGCGAAGAATACGAACTCCAGCCCGACATGACCGTTATAGGGGACGATAATAGCGTCGAGGCAATCGGTGGTATTATGGGTGGCGAGGTGTCTGGCGTGACGATGGAAACGACCGACGTGTTTCTCGAAGTTGCTCTATTTGATCCAATCCGGACCGCTACGTCGGGGCGCAAACTCGGCATCATGTCGGACGCGCGCTACCGCTTTGAGCGCGGCGTAGATCCGGAAAGCGCATACTGGGGGGCCCAAGTGGCCACCCAGATGATTCTCAATCTTTGCGGCGGAGAGGCGTCGGAGCTTACGGTCGCTGGCGACATGCCTAACTGGCAGCGTGAGGTGACGTTGCGTAAGACCCGTGTCGCAGCTCTAGGTGGTCTTGACGTGCCCGGCGACGAGCAGTTCAGTATTCTGGTTGATCTCGGTTTTGATCCCGTGGACGAGGGCGACGTGATCCGAACGTCGGTTCCGTCCTGGAGACCAGACATCGACGGCGAAGCCGATCTGGTGGAAGAGGTGCTGCGCATCAGGGGTTACGATGATATCCCGGTCGTGCCGCTAATGCGCGAAAACACCGTCGCGGCGCCGGCATGGTCGATCAGCCAGCGTCGAGAATCTTCAGCGCGCCGGTCGTTGGCAGCGCGTGGGATGACAGAGGCTGTTACGTTTTCCTTCATGAAACGTAAAACAGCGGAGCTTTTTGGCTTCGATAACGAGGCGCTGGTGGTCGAAAACCCAATTTCCGCTGATCTTGACGCGATGAGGCCGTCTATAGTGCCCAACTTGCTGGAGGCTGCACGACGCAATGCCGGGCGCGGCTACCCCGATGTCGCGCTGTTTGAGGTCGGCCCAACATATTCCGGCGACGGGGAAGACGGGCAGACGACCGGCGTAGAGGCCATACGCACCGGAAAATACGATAAGCGCCATTGGTGTGTGCCGCAGCGCGAAGTGGATGTATGGGATGCCAAGGCTGATGCATACGCCGCGCTGGAAGCTGCCGGCGCACCGGTCGCCAATATGCAGGTTACGATGGACGCGCCGTTCTGGTATCACCCCGGCCGGTCTGGTGTGTTTCGCTTGGGCCCAAATGCTCTGGCGTCCTTCGGTGACATTCACCCTCGGATCTTGCGGGCGATGGAGATCGATGGCCCGGCGGTGGGCATGGCCGTCAGCCTGCATCTGGTTCCGCCGGCACGAAAGAAAAAGGATGCTGGCGGTGCTGCCGCGCGCCCGTTACTAAAACTGTCGCCGTTTCAGGCAGTTCGTCGCGATTTTGCCTTTATAGTCGAAGCCGAAACGGATGCGGGGGAGGTGGTTCGCGCCGCCTCGTCGGCTGACAAGAAACTGATTGTCGATGTTTCCGTTTTTGACGTTTATGAAGGTGAGCATATGGAAGAAGGTAAGAAATCTGTTGCCATCTCCGTCACCCTGCAGCCGGTTAAAGCCACTCTAACCGACGAGCAGATTGATGCGGTTGCCCAAAACGTGACCATCGAGGTCGAAAAACGAACCGGCGGAACCCTGAGAGGGTAAAAAAAGCCCCGCTATGACCGATCTCGCCCATATCCGGAATTTTGCAATCATCGCGCACATTGACCACGGCAAGTCGACGCTGGCTGATCGGCTGATACAGGAGTGCGGCGGCGTCGAGCAGCGTGAGCTGAAAGAGCAGATGCTCGACACCATGGATATCGAGCGCGAGCGGGGTATCACCATCAAGGCGCAGACCGTTAGGCTAATTTATAAGGCGTCGGACGAAATTACCTATCAGCTCAATCTGATGGATACCCCCGGTCACGTAGATTTTACCTACGAGGTATCGCGTTCACTAGCGGCATGCGAAGGTTCGCTGTTGATCGTAGATTCGTCGCAGGGTGTCGAGGCGCAAACGCTGGCTAATTCCTACCTAGCCATCGAAGCGGACCACGAGATTATTCCAGTACTCAACAAGATCGATCTACCGGCTGCTGAGCCTGAAAGCGTTCGCCAGGAAATTGAAGACGTCGTCGGCCTCGCCGCTGAGGACGCTATCGCTGTTTCCGCCAAAACGGGGGAAGGTATAAACGAGGTTCTGGAAGCATTAGTTGAGCGTTTGCCCGCACCGGAAGGTGAGCGCGAAGCGCCCCTCAAGGCAATGCTGGTGGACAGCTGGTACGACTCATATCTGGGCGTAATCGTGCTGGTGCGTATTCGGGATGGCGTACTCAGAAAGGGGATGAAGATCCGCATGATGGGTACCGGCGCCAACCATCAAGTTGACATTTGCGGCGTTTTCACCCCGAAGCGCCAGGATGTGGCGGAGCTTGGCCCTGGAGAGGTCGGCTTCATTACTGCGTCGATCAAGACGGTGGCTGATGCTCAGGTCGGCGACACGATCACTGAGGAAAAGAACCTAGCTTCCGAGGCGCTGTCGGGCTTTAAGCCTAGTGTGCCTGTGGTATTTTGCGGATTATTCCCGATCGATGCAGCGGAATATGAATCTCTCCGCGACAGCCTTGCCAAACTGCGGTTAAACGATGGCAGTTTCCACTATGAGCCGGAAACTTCTGCGGCGCTGGGCTTCGGTTTCCGCTGCGGTTTTCTCGGACTGCTACATCTTGAAATAGTGCAGGAACGGCTCAGTCGAGAATTCGATCTCGACCTGATTACCACCGCGCCATCCGTGATCTACCGCATCCACATGACCGACGGTTCGGTCGAAGAACTCCACAATCCTGCTGACATGCCCGACGTAGTGAAAATCGATTATATAGAGGAACCGTGGATCCGGGCGACGATCCTGGTGCCGGATGAACACCTTGGCGCTATCCTTAAACTGTGTGAGGACCGTCGGGGTATACAACAGGAGCTGACATATGCCGGCGGCCGGGCCATGCTGGTTTACAAACTGCCGTTAAACGAGGTGGTATTTGATTTCTACGATCGCCTGAAATCGGTTAGTAGGGGCTATGCAAGTTTTGACTACCAAGTAACGGGCTACGAAGAAGGTGACTTAGTCAAGCTCTCTATCCTCGTCAACGCCGAGCCGGTCGATGCGCTCTCGATGATTGTCCACCGGAGCCAGGCCGAGTTCCGCGGCCGTGCCATCTGTTCGCGGCTAAAGGATCTGATCCCGCGTCAGTTGTTCAAGATACCGCTACAGGCGGCAATCGGCGGTAAGATCATTGCTCGTGAGACCATTTCCGCCATGCGCAAGGACGTGACCGCCAAGTGCTACGGCGGTGACGTCAGCCGGAAGCGCAAGCTTCTCGAAAAGCAGAAAGAAGGCAAAAAGAGAATGCGCCAGTTTGGCGCCGTAGAAATCCCTCAGTCGGCATTTATCGAAGCTCTACGTATAAGTGACGAATAGGCAACCTCGTCATCGCAGCGACCGATAAGCAAGATGCATCGGTGTTGGCCAATCTGGTTGACAAAAAATCCCTACCGCCGCAATCCCGAGGGTCGATCTGGATTGCGCCGTCGCCAGATCAGAATAAGTCCTGTAATGCCGAATACTCCCCACGCCGGTATGATCAAGACGTTCTGGATGACGCTTTCCCATAGCCACACCGAGATATGGCGTTGGATAATGGCTTGGGTCATGTTGAGAGACCCAGTACCCGCGGCTTGGTCGAGACGAAACCAGAGCTCGCCCAATGTGAGCAGGCGGTATCGTCCCCCCTCAAATGCATGTATCGCTTCGACACCAATCAAGATCAGCACGAGCGCCAACCATGTCCAGCCGATGATACGGCCGGTTTTCTTTTTTCGCCGTTGCATCTCACAGTCTCCTTGGGCATTATCCGCCGCCGCGGACGGGTGGCCGAGTGGCTGAAGGCGCACGCTTGGAAAGCGTGTATGCGGTAACACCGTATCGTGGGTTCGAATCCCACCCCGTCCGCCATTCTTCTTTCCATTACAATTCACCTACGTGTAAGTAGCCCCAAAAATCCGGCATTGGTTTGCCGATGAAACTCAAGACCTCTGTGCCCCGCTCATCTTTCCCGGTATGGAAGAGATCAGGGCACCAAAAGCCATTGCGCCTGCGCCTATAAGAAAGATCAGCGTATAGTTTGTCGTCTTGTCGAATACCATTACGTATAAGTACCCGCCGATCGCTTGGAAGACTCCGGATGTCAGGGCCATCCATCGCCATACCTGCGCCATAAAAACGGGACCTACGATCTGGTGGGTCCTGCCAGATATGATGGCTGAAAAACCAGGTTGTGCGCCAACTACCAGTGACGAAAATGCCAGCGTCCATAATGCGGGCTTTAGGAACGGCAGCGCAATACTGGCTGCTAGAGCGGAAAAAACCAGAATTAGCCCGGCGCGAAACCCCACCAAATCTGCAAGACGCCCCCAGAGATACGTACCGGATACCGCCCCGAGCCCGAACAAAACCCATTGAAATCCGCCAAAAGCGATATTGTGGCCGAGACCCCGGACGATGTAGTCGACCCAGTAAATAGTATGCGGCACCAGACCTAAGCTGAACATCGTTTGCCCGCCGATCAGGCACAGAACCGCTGT
The DNA here is from genome assembly GCA_036339975.1 of Pseudomonadota bacterium. Taxonomy (GTDB): domain Bacteria; phylum Pseudomonadota; class Alphaproteobacteria; order MPNO01; family UBA830; genus UBA830. The sequence continues at coordinate 11,943 of JAYYZV010000071.1, forward strand.
CGTTATCGGTGGACGTTTTGATTGTGAAGGCGGTGCTTCCTCCTCTGACCCTGTTTTTTTTGCCTCTAGACGGGCCACGCCATTAATTCCCCATAGCCCGACGCCTGCGGCAAGTAATCCAACCAGAGCTATACCTGTCCAAGCTGCGGCCAGACTGTGGTCGAGTAGCTGCGGGATCAACGTTCCGGACAACAAAATCCCAACGCCCACGCCTGTGAAGCAGATGCCCGTCGAGCGTCCCAACCGGTTTGGTGGCGCATGGCGCGTCACGATGGTGAGACTACCAATCATGATGACGGCAACGGTGGCTCCTACCAGAAACCGCCAGAACGCCAGCCAGAGGAACCCCAAGTCGGGTATGCTGGCTGCTAGGCACCCCAGTGATACTACGAGGGAGAATTTAAGTGTCCTTGTCTCGCCCAGGGAACCAAGAATGCGGAGCGCCGCCAGAGCGCCGATTAGATAGCCCAGCAGATTGAAGGAACCGACATAGCCTGCCTCAGCCGCATTCAGCGTACCGCTATCCACTAGCGCTGGGACTAGGGGCGTATATGAAAACCGGCCCAGCCCCATGCCGATCAGAAGGGTAGCAGCGCCGCCGATAGAAATTCTTATCCAACTAGGTACCGGCAACTGCAACTTGAACCTCACTACATTTGGCGGATTAACTATGCTCTACAGTGAATATCACTATGTGGTGCTAGCGCCTATACGCCCTCCATGGTGACGCTGTGCAATTTTTTCAGATAGTCGTCGAATTCTTCCCGCAGGCTGTCAGGGCTCTCGATTTTTACCTGCCCCAACCAGTCGGGGTGGCATAGTTCGTGTATCAGTTCTCGATGGCCTTGGCAGTGCAGATCGACGATCAGCGTACCCCGGGCGCGACGCATCTTCTGGCTGGGGTGAAAGCGTACTTTCTCGGCCCGTTTCGCGGCCTCCCCCTTAAACTGCAACCGGATATCCAGAATCTCGTCACCGTGATAGATACCGAAACTGTCGGCGGACCAGCTTTTCATGTTCCAGTTTGCATATGCCTCGAAGATACGGCCGGTCGGGCGAACGTCTTCGATCAGGTCAAGCCGGTAAGTTGCCGGTTGGCCTTCTCGCGCCGCGACCAGATATCCAAATCGCCCGAATAGAAGGCCTAGAGGGTCGATCGATCGCCAGCTGGAACGCGGCCGTCCCTGCGTTCGATAATGGATTTCCAGACGCTCAAATCCCTGGATCGCGCGCTCAAATATTGCCATATGCGCTTCGTTGGCCTGCGTGCGTGGCCCCGTGCGTCCGATGTGGGCGGTGCGGGCTATCAATTCTTCTTCGTCGATTGCCAGGTGATTTGAAAGCGGTTTCTGGTTGCCAAGTAGTTTTGACAATGCGCGCGAGGTGGTGGTGTCGGTCAAGGTCTGCAAATGTCGCTCCAAGGCGCTTCGTTCCTGTGGCTGCAGGCTCATTAATGGTCTCGGGAGGTTCCCACTTAGCCGCCAGCGTTTTGTCAGATGATGGTCACTATCCAGTCGGCTGGGCTCAACCTCCAAACCTATGTCTGCAAGCCCGTTGAGCATCCGTTCGACAGTTTTGCGGCTACGGCCGGTTCTTTCCATGAGTTGCTCTATCGTTAGGCCCAAGGAACTGGCCTGCAGCTCTAGCGCCAGCCCGAGCATTTCACGCATCTTGGCATACGCCATCAATATTTCCTTCCTTTGTCCTTTTACCCCATAAAATGACGTATAAGGACCGTATTCTTTAATCAACCAAAAGCCTAGGTGATTTGATCAAAAAAAGGACCACATCATGCACACCGATTTTCTCCCAACCCGAAAAATTTCCGTCAGCCAGCTATATGCCTGGAACAGCCAGCGTGCAGTTCCCCTGGAGGTTAACCTGAACGATCGAGGATGCGTGATCCGGGATCGGTTCAGTGGCACCGCGTTTCTAGCGTCGTTAGACGACCAGGGTTATATCCGCGGGGCAACTTTGTTTGCTGATACCCGCAATCATCTGGCACACGGTATTCTGTCGGAAATGACAGGCTGTGAATGGGTCAATGAATATTCCGACCAGTGGCCACTCTATCGCTGTTGGACGGAGGCGGAACGTGACGCCCATGCCCGCGACGTGGCGGGAGATTTAGCCGAAGATCGCGCGGAGGCTGACGGGATCTCGGTCGACGCTGCGTTCGATATTGAATACCGCGCAGTTTATGCAATGCACCCCGTTACCGTCTCTCAGTGTCAGGTTGCAGCCTGATTTTCCCCAGACCTAAGCTCCTGAAAAAACCGGTTTCAAGTTTTCGTAGGAAAACCGCCAGCCTATAACAAACTCTTCCCGCCGAAGCGCTCCAGGAATTTAGGGATCGCGGCCTCGTTGACCACGTGACGCGGTATTTCCCCGCGCATCGCCGTCAGCGCGGCGTTGATTGCCCACGGCACCGCCGGTTCGAGGCTCGCGCCCTTGTTCGCGCTGACCATGTGGGGCGACAGCAGCACTTTGTCACCAAGACCCCGCAGGGGCGATTGTAAATCCAGAGGCTCGTTCTCGAACACGTCGAGCGCTGCGCCTGTGATTTTTTCTCGGTCGAGGGCGAAGAACAGTGCATTTTCGTCGACGATGGGACCTCGGGCGGCGTTGAGCAGGATCGCCGTGGGTTTCATCATACCGAACTGCGCTTCCGAAATCAGATGCTTGGTTTCTTCGGTCAGGTTCGAATGGATCGTGACCACGTCGGATGTTCGAAGCAGCGTCTCCAGATCGGCCGCTTTGGCGTTGTGATGGGCGAATTTCGATTCGTCGACATAGGGGTCATGGGCGATAAGATTTACACGCCATGGTGCCAGCAGGTCGCACAGCCGTGATCCAATCCGGCCCAGTCCGATGACGCCGACGGTGATGCCTTCGTAACCGTCCTGCCGGGCGCCGAGAAACGTTCCCGTTAGCGCATCGTCCCGCCAGCCGCCGTCGCGAACATGGCGATCCTTTTCTCGCACTCGTTTCAGCATCGTCAGCATCATCGTCATGGTGCCTTCGGCGACACCACCCCAGTTCGCCTCGGTAGGCGAATGAGTAACCAGAATGCCCAGATCGGCGGCGGCATCGATGTCGACGTCGTCATAGCCGATGGTGAGCTTAGAGATGATCCGAGTGTTAGGCAGGCGGCTCATGAAGTCGTGGGTGAAGGTGAAACCCCGCATGACCGCGCCGATGATGGCAGCGCGGCCGTCTGCAATGGGAAAGACGTTGTCTTCTGCCGCCCCGAAGGCCCGGCGCCACTCGGCGTTGCCGAAAGTGAGGCTGCAGCCGGCGTCTTCCAGCTTGCGGTATTGAGCGTCGACATCGCCCATCGGCGTATAGATCAGGACTTTCGGGTCCGGCATGTAAATGTTCCCTGTCAGGCAAAGAAAATCCCGGCCGGTGCTCCCGGCCGGGGGTATTGGAACGCTTGAGGCGCCTTATTTCAAGCCGAGCGCCGTCCGCATGCGGTCGATCAGCGCCTGATCTGTCTTGGTGATCCGCCCTGCCGCTGCCTGCTGGTCCTGCCAGTTGACGGATTCCCAGGTCATGCGGCGTTTCTTTGCGCCTGCAACGGCGTTGGGATCAGCGAAGGATTTGGAGAAGGCAGTCCGAAGCGCTGCCAGCCGGTCGGCCGGCACGCCGGGAGGGGCCAGCCAGGCACGCCCGAGCACCATGTTGCCGCCCAGCAGTTCAGCGACCTTCTTGTCCTCTGGGTCGGTAATGATGTCCTTCAGCAGCGGCACGTCCGGATAGTCTTTCAGTGGCGTCAAAGCGTTCACCGCGAGCAGGTTAACTTTGTCGACTAGGTGCGCGCGGCCGATCGTGAATCCTGACCAGGATGACTGGAAGCCCTGAACCTCCTTCTTGTCCATGGCGATATAGATACCGCCCATGCCGCGGTATCCCGTTATGACCTTGAACTTGGTGCCGAGCATGGCGTTGGTCAGTGTCGGGACGACATAGGTCTGCGACCCTTTGCCGGTGGACCCGAACACTACCTGTTTCTTCATCGCCTGCTGCAGGGTTTTGACGCCGGTACTCTTGTACGCCACAAACGCGCTGCGTGGTTTGTCGGCGCCGCCGAGGAACTGGAATTCATTGGCGATATACTTGACGCCTGTCGTCCGCAGGCGCGATGCCAGCGGCGTATCCGACAGCAGGATCCCGATCATGGTCCCGTCCTTGCGGCCGCGCGTGTATAAGAAATTTGCCGCCTTGGTGCCGCCCGCGCCGCCCATGTTCTGGACGATGAATTTTGGTTTGCCCGGCATGTATTTCTGAAGGAAAGGAGCAATGTACTGGGTGTACTTCGTATGACCGCCGCCCGGACCTGCGGCAACCACGACGGTGACGGTTTTGCCCTTGTAGAAGTTGGCAACGGAATTGGCTGCTGCGGGCGTGGAAATTCCAGCCGCCAGAAGTACCGTGCCGGCGATTGCCGGTACAAATGTTGAGTGCTTCATCTTTGAACTCTCCCTATTTGGTTGCAAAGAACTATTGCACATATAAAAGGCTGAAAGCCAATAGCTACACTACCTATCGAATTTTCAGCATCAGTTTTCCGCGTAAGTGCCGGCTTTCGCTGATTTTTTGTGCTTCGACGGCATTTTTCAGATCGAAAACCTTTAATTCGGGCACGGTAACAACACCCTGCTGCAGCAAGGCGGCGACCCGTTCCATATAAGGCCGATCGCGTCCAACGCTGGGGCGGAGAGACTCGACATCATCCCGCGTCGGTTCCGGGGACTGCATGCCGGATGCGATAAACGCAGCCCTCCCGCCCGGCTTTAGAACGTCGAAGGATCTGAGGCCGGTCTCGCCGCCGACGGTTTCGAATACCGCATCGCAGTCCGAGACGGCTTGCGTAAAATCGACCGCGTTGTAGTCGATGGTCTCGTCCGCGCCGAGACTTCGGACATAATCGTGATTGCGCGCGCTGGCCGTGGTGACGACATGGGCGCCAATATGCTTGGCCAGCTGGATGGCGAACCCGGCCACGCCGCCGGCGCCACCCTGGATCAGGATTTTTTCGCCCGGTTGCAGTTTGAGGGTTTCTTCGACCGATATGACGGCGGTCAGGCCGATAAGAGATAGCGCATCGATATCTATATGAGATATATCCGCCGGCTTCTTTGCCAGCACTGACGCCTTTGTCGCCACTTTGTCGCAGTAAGTGCCTTCCTGGCCCACTGGCAGCACGCCGAAGACTTCGTCGCCCACGGCGAAATCCGCGCCTGGGCCGACCTCGGTCACCACGCCGGAAAAATCGCGGCCACATATATACGGAAAGTACGAGACCGGGGCATAAGATCCTTCCCGTACTTTCCAGTCGGCGCCATTGATGCTGGCGGCATGAATATCGGCGACGATTTCGCCCTCGTCCGCCGTCGGGTCGGGCAATTCGCCGTATTTCATCACTCCCGGCCCGCCGTGTTCTTCGAAATAAACTGCTTTCATAGGTGTCCGATTTCCTTATCCGAATTATATTGTGGCGCAGTGTAAAGGGGAATTGATGCGTTGTCAGATGTCGGGGAATCGCTCAGTATTGCGAGAATGAGTTCTATGAGGATAGCGCCATGACCATCGACATGCACGCCCATTGGAGCCCGCCCGAACTGGTCGACATATACCGGGCCCGCACCGAACCGCCGATGATCTACACCGATGAAGACGGCAACGACGTCATCAAAACCCGAAAGGGCGAACAGGCCTTCGGCGTCATGTTTGACGATCTGGAGGCCCGGCTGGCCGAAATGGACGAGCATGGCGTCGCGACCGGCGTGCTGTCTTTATGGGGGCCACATCAGTGGATCGAACGCCTGCCGGTCGAGGAATCCCTTCCCGCGGTGCGTATCATCAACGATGCCACGTCGCGTGTCTGCGCCGAAAATCCTGGCCGGTTCGTCGCCTATGCATCGCTGCCGCTGGCCGATATGGACGCCGCCGTGGACGAGATGGATCGCGTCATGGAGCTGCCGGGCATGATCGGTGCAATTCTGCCTGGAAATGCGTTCATGACGCTGGCGGATGCCGGTGCCTACCGACCGATCCTGACGTCGGCAAATCGCCACAAGGCGGCGCTTTTCATTCATTGGGGCCCGCGACCAGGCGACGAATGGCCACGCACCAGCGTAGAAACTGATAATTTCATCCGCCGTATGGGCACGCTTGACATGCAGGCGAGCCTATCGGCCTGCACTGTCACGCTGACCATGACCGACTTGCTGGACGATTACCCTAACGCACGGTTCCAAATTCACAATCTGGGCGGCAATGTCGCGTTCGAGGTCGAACGTCTCGATCACCGCAGCCTGCTGGATACGCCGGACGAACCCCTGCCGTCCACACGCCTGACCAAGCCCAATCTGTGGTTTGACTGCAATTCCTTCGGCGCGAAATCGATCGACCTCGCGGTCGATCTGTTCGGTATCGACCGCATCGTCTACGCGACCGACGGTACCGCGTTCGGATGCGAATGGACCAACAAGGCGCTCGCCGAAACCAGTTTGACGGACGACGAGCGCGAGATGATCCGGTCCGGTAACGCGCAGGCAATGCTAGGTCATCTGGCTCCGTTTGCGGATATGGCGCAGGCTGCGGAATAGCAGGTTTAACATGACTGACGACGGAGGTACCGGTGTCATCACCGACATGTCGATGCACGAGGTTGTTCGTGCTCAGGTCTTGCAGGTTCTCGAGGATTCGGACATGACGGAGACACAGAAACAAGAGATCCTGGTGGCGATGAGTTGTCCGTGTTGCGGCGGCAGCGGCATGTCGCTGTCAATCCCGCTGGACAATTCTAAACCGGTTTTCTGAGGAGCGGAGACAGCCGTTTCCACCGACTGTTCAGCCGGCGAGCTGCGGAAATAGTTTAAGTGCGTGGTCGCGTTCGATCCCTTTCAGCACTCCCGGATCCAGCCCCATTTCCTGTAGCTGCTTGATCGAGCCCGTCATGGTCTGTTCTGGGGCGAAGGGGTAATCGCTACCGAACAGCACATGGTCGGGGGTTACCAATTCGAACAGGCTGCGGAATGCCAGCCAGTTAGTCGACAGAGCGGTGTCGTAATACAGCCGTTCCAGTTCCGGCACGACGCCGTTGGGTACGTGTTCCTTGAAGCCGGGCCGCCCTTGCAGCCGCCCGATCCGTTCGGCCAGAAACGGAATGGTGCCGCCTGCATGGCTGAAGATGAAATTGATATTCTGGCAGCGGGCGAAGGTTCCATTGAACAAAAGACTGACCACAGCCCTCGTCGTGTCGAACGGAAAATCCAGTGTAGCGGCCGGAATTTCCGGTTGGCACTGGCTGCAGGGCGCATTGGTTGGATGGAAGTAGACGGTCGCTTTACGCTGGTTTAGCTCATCGAAGACGGAAGCAAACTCCGGATCGCCTGGATAGCGGTCGCCGTAGGATGTCAGCAGCCCAATTCCGTCGGCGTTCAGTTCGTCTAGCGCGTAGGTGATTTCCTTCAGGCTAGCATCCACGTCTGGTAGCGGCAGGCTGGCGAATACGCCGAACCGGCCTGTATGGTCGCGGCTGATATCGGCGGCGTATTCGTTACAGTGCCGGCACAGGTCGACCGTCTCTTGCGAGTCGCCGAACCACAGACCAGGGGCAGAGATCGATGTCAGTGCCGTCTGTATGCCGTTGCGGTCCATGGCGTCGATCGACATCTGCGGTGTCCATTCAGGCGTCTTTCCCGCCAGGATCAGAGGTCCGATCCGGTTATCGCCGACAATGTCGACGTAGTTGGGCGGCAGTATGTGATGATGAACGTCGATGCGATGACAATCGGTCATGCGGCCGTGTCCTTTATAGTTTGTCGTATCCCGGAATGAACTCGGACATGTCGATGTCTTCGTTGCCCGGAACGTATATTTCGTCTGGGTAGTTGTCCTTGCGGGTCGCGTCGATGCCCATCTTGGTCACAAGGTGTGAGCCGGCTTCAGGGTCATATGAAGATGGGTCGAGCGGCGAGCCCTTAGCATAGGGGACCATGAAGATATCGCGGTCGGCGCGCACGCGGGTTGCGATGGCGTGCATCACCTCGGTGTCGCTGGTGATATCGACATCATGGTCGACAACGATTGCAAATTTTAGAAACGGGTCAGTGACGAAGGCCGCCATAGCGGCCGCCTTCGCTTCGCCTTCGATCTTACGGTCGATGCCGATATAGCAACTGAACCGGAACCGCCCTGACCTAGGCATATGCACGCCGGTTACTGTTCCGCAGGCAATCTTCACCGTTTCCTCAATCGCGGTCGAGCGGATTACGCCGGACAGCAGCAGGTTGTCGGCGTGCCCTACGAACGCATTCTGGTATAGCGGGTTTTTTCTGTGTGTGATTGCCTTGATATCCAGAACCGGGTTCATCCTTTCCGGACCGTAGGTGCCCGGGAACTCTCCGAACGGTGCTTCGGCGCGGCGTTCTTTTGGCCGGATCAAGCATTCGATGACGATCTCCGCGTCGGCGGGCACGTCGAGCGGGATGGTTTTGCACGGCACTAGGGGCACCGGCCGCTGCAGAATGCCGCCGGCGACGTGGAGTTCATTGGAATCTATAGGTGTATAGCTGAGAGAGCCCAGGAAGAAGGCCGGATGATGGCCGATCACCAACGCCATCGGCGTCGGCTCGCCTCGTTCTTCGTATTTTTTCCATATAACATTTCCGTCCGCGGTTTCCGACAACTGGACGCCGAGTTCGTTTTTACTGTGCACCTGATGACGGTAGATACCGATATTATCGATCCCCGTGTCGGGGTCGCGCATCAACCCTAGGGCGGCGGTGATGAATTTTCCGGAATCTCTTTCGTGATAGGTCAGGATTGGAAACTCCTCCACGTCGATCTGGTCACCTGTTTTCACGATTTCCTGCACCGGCGCCTCGTCGACCATGATAGGTTCGATCGGGTTTGCTTCGAGAGCGCCGTATGCCCGAAGAAATTCCTTCTCGGTGCCTTCTTCCATCCCGATGGCATATTTTAGGCGACTGAAGCTGCCATGCATGTTGGCGACTAGTGGAATATCTGATCCTTTTACTTTTTCGAAAATGACCGCCTTGAAGTGACCTTCGTTTTCGAGTCGATGAAGGATCCCCGTGACGCCAAATTTCGGATCGACTTCCTTGACGACGCGGAGAATTTCTTCCGGGTGCTCTTTGTCAAGGTATTCGATAAATCCGCGAAGATCTGGGCTGTAGGGTTGGTTAGACAAGCCGTCCATGGTGGTAATTCCTTAACTTTGGTCTTTGGGCGGATCGATAGGGCCGCCGGCCTCGATCCAAGCGTTGATGCCGCCTTCGAGGTGGGCGACCGGGGACAATCCCATGTCCTGTGCGGTTTTTGCTGCGAGCGCGGAACGCCATGCACCGGCGCAGTAGAAAATGAATTTTTTATCCTCAGCAAAAAATTTCCGGTGATATGGCGTGTCCGGATCAATCCACATTTCCAGCATGCCCCGCGGCACATGGCGTGCACCGGTCAAGCGTCCGGTTTTGGCGACTTCGCGGACGTCGCGGATGTCGACGAATAGAACGTCCTCTCGGCCGACCAGATCGCGAGCATCGGCGATGCTGATTTCCTCGACGTGTTCGTTGGCCTCAGCAACCATCTGCTTGACGGTGCGGGTGATGTTCAGCGACATAAGCGTTAGTGACCCGTGCAGTTGCCGTGGGGATGACGGTCAGGATATTCCGACCAGTACCATTTTGCCATCTCCGCGAATACTTTCATCGCCGCCGGTGGCTTTTCGTCGTTATTAAATTCCCGGTACAGGCTATTGACGTTGATAAAGACGCGTTCGCGGTCGATCCAGTGATTGAAGAAATCGACGACGATTTCCTCCGATGCCGATACCCAATCGAGACCCGCATCGTAGCGCTTACGCGCCGCGTCCCGCAATTCGGTTAGATAGGATCGCAACGCATGAACCTCGCCCTTGCCGCTTATCGGGCCGTGCCCCGGCACCACGGTTTCAACATCAAGACCCAGAATGTGATCGCACGCCGATATCCAATTGCCGACCGGGCCCGACCACATGACAGGATGGCCACCAACGAACACTATATCACCGGTGAAGACTGTCTTGTCCTTCGGCACATGGACGAGCACGTCGCCACGGGTGTGGGCCGGACCAACGTTGGTAAGTTCCAGTTTCTTGTCGCCCACCATCATTGTCAGTTCTCTGTCGAAGGTCCTGGTCGGTATGCGGTTCTCGATGCCATCGAAATCGAAGTGACGTCCCATCAGCTCCCAGATGATGGCACCAGCGTCTCCCATGTCTTGCCATGTGTTCACTCGGCTGATGAAGGCTTCCGGCGGTCGGATTTTCATTTCAGCGGCACAATTGGCGGAGGCCACAATTTCCGCGCCGTCGACCAGCTGGTTACCGTATGTGTGGTCCCCGTTCGCATGGGTATTTACCAAAGTGTCAATAGCTTTGGCATCGGGAACGGCGTCGCGCATCGCGGACAGCATTTCAGCAGTGAGTGGAAGGTCGAACAGAGTATCGACCAGCAGCGTTTCGCCGCTATCGGCGATAAGCCCGGCATTGCTCCAGCCCCAGCCGCCGTCCGGTTGCAGATAGGCCCAGCTGCCGTTGCCCAGATCGTGCAGGCCTTTAGTAAAATTCCATTTCGACATCCGGATCGTTGACCCCCCATCTGTAAACCTTGTACCTGTTCAGACGGAATACGAAAAGTGGGAGGAGTGAAACGTTAGCATGACCATCCGGTTTGATGATATTGGCAATCGCTTGAAGGCGTTTCGCATTGCCTCCGGTCATAGTGCTGACGAGGTGGCAGCCAGGCTAGGTATTTCTCGCACAGCTCTTTACCGCTTCGAAAAAGGCGAAGTCGCCAAGATAGAAACCCTTGAGAAACTATCGGAATTGCTAGACGTCTCGGTGCCGACGCTGCTCGGCGTTGGCGTCGAATATATTTCTTCGGCCGTGGCGTTCTTCGAGCGGCTGCGCCAGATAGAGGAAACGTCGGAACACATTATTGTGCTCGCTGGGCCCGTCTCGTTTCTGCTGGCGTCTGATGCGTTTAGTGAGACGCTCGAAGAGGTGCTGGCCGAGAGCGTCCCGGACGGTTCAGTGGAGAGAGACATGGCGCAGGATATAGTCCGTGAACTGATTCCCATCCTGCGGCGGCGGAAAGAAAACTGGCGCCGCCGCAAGCCTGGTGTCTTGAACTTGATCTCAGGTGCCGAGATCGATCGTTTCCTCCGCAACGGCCTCGTCGGGCGTCTCGATCTACCTGAAGATGTGCTGGCTGAGCGGCGCACCCGCGCCCGGTCGGAGGCCGACCACCTCATCCGACTGATGGAGGAGGAACCAATCGGCATACAGATCGGAATTGTGCCGGGGGCATTGCCACATAACAGCTTCCAGATATTCCGTCAGGCGGACCGCAGGATCCTGACCCTCAGCCCGTTCCGGCTGGGCGAACAACCCAACATTCACGGCGGGATTGCGATGATTACGTCGGCGCCAGAAGCGTTGGAACTACACGAGCGCACGGTCGAAGATATGTGGCGTCGTGCCAGTAAGGGGCGTGATGCCGCAGCCTTCATGCGCGATCTCATAAAAAAACTGCCCGACTGACATGGTTGGCGATCCGAAAGGAGACGCTATTAAGCGGGCGATGGCGGCGCAGCAGATGGGCGACGACACTGCTGAGGAAAACGCCTGCCGCGAGGCACTTGAAATCAATCCTAAGCACCCGGTGATGCGGCATAATTTGTCCGCGCTTCTCGCTCGGCGTGGAGAAACGGTAGTCGCGCTTGAATTTCTTGACGCGCTGGTTGAGGACGAGCCGGGATATACGTCGGCCCATTTTAACCGTGGTGGTGTGCTAATTTCCTTGGGCCGGACAGAAGATGCTATTAAGGCATTCCTCAACGTCACCTCGCTCGACCCAAATCATATCGACGCCCATCGCGCCCTCGGGTTTCAGTGGCTGGCGCTCGGCAATCGCGACCGGTCACTCGATCATTTTGCGCGAACGTATGACTTGCGCCGAGGTGAAGGCCGGATCGGCGTCGCCGAAAAATCCCTGCATAGTACGTCTTCGGAAAAACTCCAGCACGATGCCGACCTGTTTAGGTGTTTGCTACTAAGTACCCGCGCCGGTCAACGTTTTGAGACATTGGCGCGACTGTACGAACAGGTCGCTGCGGGACTTAGGGTTGGAGTAGTCGAACTCTCCGAAGAACAGCTCGAAACATTGGGGTCCGATTACAACACATCCATTTATTCGGTCGACGCACCGGAGATTTTCGGCGGTGCGCTTAACCCCGACATTGACGCGACCGCCATAGAAGCATCGTGGAAAGCTTCCGAAACCGGCGTAGTCACGATCGACAATCTGCTGACTGAAAGGGGCTTGGCGCTTTTGCAGAAGTTTCTACAGCAAAGCACAATCTGGCATGACTTCACCCACATCGGCGGGTTCGTCGCTACATATTTGGAAGATGGGATGGCCTGTCCATTGGTACTGCAGATCGCTGACGAATTTCGCGCCGCACTACCGGGGCTTCTCGGTCCGCACCCCCTGACCCAAGCTTGGGCATTCAAGGCGCTGGGAAGCGGCCGGTCGATCGATATTCACGCTGACGATGCCGCAATCAGCCTAAACTTCTGGGTTACGCCGGACGACGCAAATCGTAATCCCGACAAGGGTGGACTAGTCGTCTACTGTTACCCCCCGCCGTCTGATTGGTCTATCGTTGATTACGATTCTGATAGGGCGCGTATCCGGACGTTCCTAGCGGAAAACGGTAGTAGCGCGATAACGGTGCCGTATAGGGAAAATCGAGGTGTTTTGTTTGAGTCGCGCCTGTTCCATGGAACGGACCGGCCCGACTTCTCGTCCGGCTATGCGAATCATCGGATTAATGTAACGATGCTTTTCGGTAACCGGGGCTAAATGTATTAAAAATGGGATATGTCTTTATTTTGGGACACTATGGGCATATAAACTGGCGAAGCCAACAGCAAAACAAGCACTGAGACTATGAACGACCTCGCTCCGAATGAAAAATACACTGATTCCGCCATCCGTCCGGACGATCCCGACCCATATCCGGATAAACCGGTTGGCGAATTCCTGGCTAATGTGGTTTCCAATGAATGGGTCAATGCCGAATACAAACTGATGGTGCTCAAAACTCATAAGAAAGCGTTAACCGCCTATGCCGGGCAGTTTTTTCATCTTCTGTGTCCGACGCCCGACGGCGCCGAAGTATGGATGCGCCGCCCAATGAGCGTTTACAAGGTCGACAAGGCGGCCGGGCAATTAGAATTTCTTTATAAATGCGAAGGCCGCGGCACCAAGGGCATGGTGATGCTGGGGACGGGCGATACATTCAACGTGTCTGGCCCGCTTGGGATAGGCTTTCATCTGGATCCGTCTTGGAAAAACATCGTCGTCCTCGGACGCGGCGTTGGCCTCGCGACGCTGGCCCCACTGTCCCAGCTGGCTGCGGAAAACGGCGTCGGCGTGACGGCAGTCCTCAGCGCGCGCAAATCGGATCTGGTGATGTCCGAAGACTTGTTCCACGATCTGGGTGCCGATACCGTAACCGTCGTCGACGAAGACGGCAGTAGCGATGTGGGCAATGTGGAGGCGATCCTGGAAGGGCTGATCGCGAATGGCAGGGCCGACGCGTTTTTCACCTGCGGGTCCAGCCGGCTCCTGAAACTGATGCAAACTCTTGGCAAAAAGCATAACGTTCCCGGTCAGGTGGCGATGGAACAGATTATGGTCTGCGGCGTTGGCGCTTGCTACGTCTGCATGCGCACCTTCGAAATAAACGGCGAAAGGACCCTTAAACGTGTATGCCGCGAGGGGCCTGTATTCAACATGCTGGAGGCAGTGGGATGGTAGACCTTTCGGTAAAAATCGGTGACCTGACCTTTCAGAATCCCATACAGCCGGCGTCCGGCGCTTTCTCGTGGGAATATAACGAGGTAATCGATCTCAACCGCCTTGGTGCGCTGGTCGCCAAGACGATCTGCCGCGAGCCGCGCATGGGCAACCCTACACCGCGTATGGCGGAAACTGAGGCTGGGATTATTCAGTCGATAGGCCTGCCGGGTAAGGGTATTGACTATTTCCTTGAAAACATTGTGCCCGAATACGCGAAATTCAAACCGCCACTGGTGGTCAGCGTCTCGTCTGAATCAATCGAAGACTTTGCCGCGCTGGCGCGGGAGTTATCAGTGCCCAATGTCGACGTGATCGAATGCAACATTTCTTGCCCAACTCGGAACACTACCGGCGGTAATTTTGCCCTTCAGGAAGAACATACAAAGGAAGTGATGAGTGCAATCCGGGAAGCCACCGACAAGCCAGTGTGGGCCAAGTTGTCGCCGAATGCCGGTGATTTGACGTCCATTGCGCTGGCCGCGGAAGAAGCCGGTGCCGACGCTTTGGTGATCGCTAACACGTTTCTGTCGTTAAAAATCCGTACAGATAATTTTCGTCCCGCGCTCGGTAATAAATTCGGCGGAATGGTATCGCCGGCGCTGAAACCCATTGTATTGCGTATGGTCTATCAAGTGGCGAAGGAAGTGAAAATTCCTGTCGTTGGGGTCGGCGGGGTGACCAAGGCAGAAGATGTGGTCGAATATATGCTTGCGGGCGCCCATGCAGTGGGGATCGGCTATGCTGGTTTCCGCAATCCGACGGCGCTGACCACCATCATCGACGATCTCGAGGCTTGGTGTGATGAACGTGGGATCGAAAAGGTCACCGATCTGATCGGCGCGGTCAAAGACGACGACATGGAAATGGATCCACTTATCGCCGCGTCTCACGGCGTTTGAAACCCATATGTCCACTGCCATAACCTCGCCGTTGTGCCCGGTGGAGGTGAAGGAACGGCACGAAAGTGGAGTGTGGCATTCCCAGACCTTATATGATCTCGTCGTTGAACATGCGGCCGACCGGCCAGATGCCATTGCCCTTCGCAGCAGCTATCGCGCCTTTACATGGATGGAACTCCTCACATTGATCGACGCCCTTGCCGCCGACCTGACGGCACGCGGGATGGAGCAGGGAGAGACCATCTTCGTCGGTTTGCCTAACCGGGTCGAGACGGTAATAGCACTGCTGGCGGCATCGCGGGACGGTTATGTCTGCTGCCCGTCGCCGCACCGGCATCACACGGTTGCCGAAATTTCTGACATGTGCCAGCGTGCGTCATGTGCGGCCTACATTCACACTCCCGGCCACGGTGCTGACGCGGAAGGGGACGAGATCTTGACGGCGATCGGCGGACTATCTTCGCTGCGCCATATTTATCGTCTCGACAAAGCGGGTGACGGTGATCCGTTCGAAGGCTCACTGCATCCGGTCGGGCTCACCCCCTCCAAACCTGCAGGCCATCCCGACTTGGTGACTTATCTTGCCTTTACGTCCGGCTCGACCGGGCTTCCGAAGGGTGTGATGCACAGCGATAATTCTCAGCTCGTCGCCGCGCGGGGAATTGCGGCTGCGTGGTCATTTACTGCCGATACAGTGACCTGTTCGCTCAGCCCATTCAGTCACAACCTCGGCTGCGGTACATTGTGGACGTCGCTGATCTGCGGAGGCGAATTTGTCCTGCATGACTGGGCGCGTAGTGACTCGTTGATAGACCGGCTAGAAGCCGCCAACGTGACATATCTGGTTGGTGTGCCTACCCATGCTATGGACTTTCTGGCTGAATTGGAAAGTCGGGGTGTTGACAGCTACGATCGGCTAGAGAGTTTCCGCGTCTCTGCGGCAGCCTGCCCGGAACATATCTCGGGCGCTTTGTACGACCTAGGGATTCCGGTTCAGAAAGGTTACGGCATGACTGAAACCAATGGTCATCAGCATGGTCTGCCGGGCGATGGCCGTGACCGGGTAACCGACACATCCGGCGTCTGCTGTGCAGGTTATGAATTAGGGATATTTGATCCTGACGATCCCAATCGCCAGTTGAGCGTCGGTGAGTCGGGACTGGTCGGGGGGCGCGGCGGATCTCTGATGCTGGGATATTTCAACGATGCGGGTGCGACGGAGGAAGCCACAAACGCCGATGGTTGGTTTTTGACCGGCGATCTGGGGAGCCTGGATGATGACGGGTATTTGACGTTGACCGGCCGGCGCAAGGAACTGATTGTCCGCGGCGGGCACAATATCAATCCTAATCTGATCGAAAGTCTTTCACTCCGACATGATGCCATCGACCTTGCCGCAGCAATCCCTCTATCGGACGATCGGCTGGGGGAGCGCGTCTGTCTGGCTGTAATGTTCGAAAAAGGGCGCATGGCGAAGATCGACGATCTTCTCGATCATCTCGTCTCCGAAGGTCTGTCGCGCTATGATATGCCGGAATATTGGCTGCCTGTCGCAGATATTCCCCTAATGCCCAACGGCAAGTTGGACAAGAGAGAAATTCAACGTCGGATTGGGTCGGGCCAACTGATGCCGCAGTCGGTGTCCTGAGGAAATACTATGCGCGCCGTTGTATTGAACGAATATGGATCGCTGGATAATCTCGCGCTTACCGATTTCCCGGATCCAGTTCCCGGTCCCGATGATATCATTGTCGACGTCCGAGCGACGGCCGTGAATTATGTAGACTTGGTTCTGATCGGCGGTACCTACCAGTTCAAGCCTGATTTACCAGTTGTGCCCGGCAAGGGACCTGCCGGCGTCGTTAAATGCGTCGGAGAAAACGTTGACGGCTTTTCGCCTGGAGACCGGGTGCTCGCAATGGCTGAGCGGGGTGGGTACGCGGAACTGGCGATAATTCATCGAAACAACTGTTACCCCCTGCCAGATTCACTATCTTTCGTTGGAGCGGCGTCGATGGCGCTTGTATACGATACAGCGTGGTTTTCGCTGGTCGAGCGTGGTCGTTTCCAAGAGGGGGAGACTGTTCTCATCCTCGGTGCATCTGGTGGTGTGGGGCTGGCGGCGATACAGCTGGCAAAGGCACTCGGCGGGACGGTGCTGGCCGGGATTGTGAATCCCACAAAATCCGATTTGGTGCGTGAGGCAGGGGCGGATCAAATCATCGACCTGAGCCGAGATGATCTGAAAACAAGCTTGCGCGATCAGGTGTTCGCTGTGACTGGCGGCCGCGGCGCTGATGTGGTTATTGACCCCTTGGGCGACGAAGTCTTCGAGGCTGCCATTCGAGCGGTTGCTTGGCGAGGTCGAATGGTGGTGATAGGTTTTGCCGCTGGGCGTATTCCGTCGATTAAAGCAAACTATTTGCTGGTAAAAAATATCGATGTTGGCGGATTGCAAATCAGCGATTACCGCCGTCGCCGACCAGACCTAACCGCTAAATGTTTTTCCCAGATTTTTGAACTTTATGATGCCGGAGAAATTTTACCCCTGCCGTCAGAAACGATGTCGCTTAAAGATTTTGCAACCGGTCTACGCAGGGTGCGGGATCGGAAAGTGCGTGGCCGGATCGTAATAACGCAGGCGGAATAGATAAATTGGATTCTGAAAACCGAAGGGTAGGCCAAAGGTTTGATCGAACGGCGTTAACTGTGGAACAGACGCCCACCTCAGTTGGGATTGCACAGATATTACGCGCGGTTCAATATTGGCGTTAGGGAATAAATCAGCGAGTTTTCATGGCTTATGTGCCGTGCTGACTAGGGAGACGTAGGAAAATGGGCGAAGTGCGCGTCGCAAAGTCACAAAATGAGCCAATCCAGGATTTGCGGCAGTGGCTTGAAGCCGTTGAAGAGGTCGGCGAACTAGTCAAAGTCTCCGAACCAGTCAATCGGGATCAAGAGATGAGCGCAATAGGCTATCTCTTGGCCAAGCAACAACCCTCGCCGACCGTGATGTTTGAAAAAGCGATTGGGTTTGAGGATGGAGGCATTGGTGCGCGCCTCTTGTGGAACCTTGCGGGCCCCAGTCTCAAGCGCATCGCTATCACGCTGGGTGAGGATTCAGAGACGACGACGATTGAGCTCATTGAGAAAGTGAAATCGAAACTGATGCAGCGTATTCCGCCACGGGAAGTTGGGGCGGACGAGGCACCCGTATTTGAAAATACGCTGCTGGGAGACGATATCGATCTTGATCAGTTGCCGATTCCAATGCACTGGCCGTTGGATGGAGGACGTTATCCAGGTACTGCAGACTGCGTGATAACGCGCGATCCCGACACAGGCTATCTAAATGTGGGCACCTATCGGATGATGCAGCAGGGAAAACGCCACGCTGGGCTTTACCTTTCGCCGGGGAAAGACGCGCGGCTACATATTGAGCGTGCTTGGGAGCGCGGCGATTCCATTGAAGTCGCCGCTGCCTGGGGGGTCGACCCCATTTTTATGTTGGTCGGGTCACAGGGGTTTCCCAAAAATATTTCTGAGTACGAATTTATAGGTGGGATCCGTGATCAGGCGGTTTCAGTGGTGAAGGGCAAGACGACAGATCTGCTCATCCCCGCCAATGCGGAACTTGTCATTGAGGGTCTGCTAAAGCCCGGCTCGATGAAGGGCGAGGGGCCGTTCGGAGAATTTACCGGATACTACGGTCGGCCGGAGGGTGAGGCGCCACTGATTGAAATCACCGCGATGCATCATCGTCATCAACCGATTATGACCAATGCCTTGATGGCGGATTACCCGTCGTGTGAACAATCGGGTTTCTTCGCGATAATCCGATCGGCCCGTGTCTGGAACGATTTTGATAAGCTCGGGATTGCCGGGATCAAAGGCGTGTACTGTCATCCAGCTGCGGCCGGCGGCTGGGGTATGACCTGCGTAAGTATCGAACAACGCTATGCCGGGCATGCTGCGCAGGTGTTGGCGCTGGCGGCCCAGGTCCCAGGTGGCGCTTATTACACAAAGTGGATTATTGTGGTGGACGAGGATATCGATCCTTGCGACATGGATCAGGTATTGTGGGCAATGGCGAGCCGAAGTAACCCGGTCGATGATGTGGAAATCCTTAAAAATACTTGGAGCACACAGCTCGATCCGAGCCAGTATCCCGTGGAAAACCGACCGTATGGATCTAAATGCCTTATCAACGCCTGCAAGGATCACAAGCACATCAAGGAATATTCAAAACGTACGATGTTGGATGAAGGGGTCTACAATAAGGTCGTTTCCGACTGGAAAAAGCTCGGCCTCCCGGGTGTGCCACCCAAGGTTCAGCATTTCGAAAATGACTGAAGCCTCGCCGACAGTAATAAAAACTTCACTTACCTGTAATAAGAATTACACGTAGACAAAAAACCTTAGAAGAAAATTGGTGATGAACGCGTTTGAACTTAATCGCCGTCTTTTTGCTGAACTTCTTGGTACCGCTATTCTGGTCGCTACCGTGGTCGGTTCAGGGATCATGGGGGCGAGGCTCTCTGCAGGTAATGACGCTATTGCTCTGCTAGGCAACACGATGGCTACCGGGGCTATTCTTGCTGTGCTGATCCTTATTTTAGGCCCCGTTTCCGGTGCCCATTTCAACCCCGCCGTAACAATAGCGCTATCGCTACGGAGGTTATTCCCGGCTAGGGAAATTGCGCCCTATGTGGCAGCGCAAGTGATTGGCGGGTTGCTGGGCACGCTGGTCGCCCATTTCATGTTTGAACTCGACGCCTACAGCCTGTCTAGTACAGTTCGTACTGGTATCTCTCAATGGGTTTCAGAGGTGGTGGCGGCCTTTGGCCTGGTGGCTGCTATACTCGGATGCATCAGGTTCAAGCCGGCGGCATTGCCTTATGCTGTAGCGCTGTTTATCAGCGCGGGGTACTGGTTTACGTCATCGACGTCTTTCGCCAACCCAGCGGTAGCTATTGCGCGTGGCTTCACTGACACGTTTTCCGGCATTCGGCCTGTCGACGTCCCCGCCTTCATCGCTGCCGAGATTATAGGCGCGGTCCTTGCCGCAATTGTTTTTGCCTGGCTTTTAAAGCCTGAAAGTGGGGACAAATAATCCCTCTATTATGACAGGATGGAGTATTCTTAATTAGGTTCGCCGCGAAAGGTGATAGCGCAGTGATCATATGACGAAGATTGCCGTCATTGGCGGCGGGCTGGGCGGCGCCGCCGCGGCGCTGGCCCTGCATCGAAAGGGTCACGAGGTCGCGCTTTATGAAAAGGCGCCAGAGCTCGGCGAGATTGGTGCCGGGCTAAACCTCACCCCCAACGCGCTCAAGGCGCTCCGGTATCTCGGGATCGAAGATCAGGCAGTGCATACCGGTTATCAGGTGCGTGAACAGCTGATCCGGAGCTTCCGCAGCGGGCGGGTCATCGCGCGTCAGAGACGGTCCGGCGATATCGTGCGTAAGTTTGGTGCGGAATACATCACCATGCACCGTGCTGATTTACTAAACCTGTTGGTTTCGGGCCTCAATGAGGGGTTGTATCGTACCGACGCTGCCTGCGTATCCGCGGAATCACAGAACGACGGGGCGGTTGTACGTTTTGTCGATGGCAGTGAAGTTGAAGCCGATATAGTGATTGGGGCGGACGGTATTCATTCTGCCGTTCGTGACAGTGCTTTTGGAAAAATAGAGCCACGTTTTACCGGCTGTATCTGCTGGCGTGGACTAGTCCACCGCGACGCGCTGCCTGATCCGGCATTTGCCCGTCAATTGATCGCGTGGTGGGGACCGCACGGTCATATCGTACACTATCCTGTCCGGCGAGACGGTGAGTTGGTAAATTTCGTCGCACATTATGACAGCGACCACTGGATCGGTGAATCTTGGACGTACGAATGCGAACAGTCGGAGCTGATGGAAACCTACGCCGACTGGAATCCGGATTTGCTGGGTCTGATTAGGTCGAGCGAGAAATACTACAAATGGGCCTTATACGATCGTGACCCGTTGGATACATGGGTGAACGGCCGTATCGCGCTGCTCGGAGATTCGGCGCATCCCATGCTCCCTTATTTGGGGCAGGGAGGCTGTATGGCGATTGAGGATGGCTGTGTGCTTGCGGAGGTGATCACGCGGTCGGCGGACGATCTTGATGCCGCACTTACTCTCTATGAACGCGTCAGGAAACCACGCGCGACCCGCGCCCAGCTAGGTTCGCGTTTCCGCGCCAAGCAAAACCACCTAGTGTCGCCTTGGGCTCGTTTCAGGAGGGATGTGAGATTGGCATGGAACAGCCGTGTCGGAGCGGACAGTTCCGCCGGCCAAGCATCGGCGTTTTATGACTATGATGTCGCCTCACCCGACGTATTTGATGCCGAGGCCTGACGCCGCGTCAGCCGCGCCTACAGGCCGAGGATGCGTTCGGCGTTACCGTGAAAAATCTTTTCCATGATCTCTGGTTTGTAGCCGAGTTCGTCCCATTCACGGAAGATGCGCTCGTAGGGCAAGCTGGGGTAATCGCTGCCAAACATGATCTTGTCCTGAAGACGCGCTCTCATATCGACCTTCAGCTGCGGCGGAAAATGTTTTGGCGCCCAGCCTGACATTTCCCAAAACACGTTCCCCTTGTGAAGGGCTACTGCTGTCATCTCGTCCACCCAGGGCCAGCCGGGATGCGCCGCGATGATGGTCAGGTCTGGGAAATCGGCGGCTAGTTCGTCGATCGCCGACGGGTGTGCGTGGCGGATTTTTGCGCCCATGCCTCCCGGAATCCCGGCACCCATGCCGGTGGTTCCGACGTCGATCATGACCGGCGCTTTTTTCTCGCTGATAGTCTCGAAAAGCGGATAGTGCTCCCGGTCGTTGACCGCGAAATGCCCCATGATTGGATGGAAGTGGAAACCTAGCATGCCGTGTATTTCGATTGCGTCTACTGCTTCGCGGATAGCGGTTTCGCCTTTGAAGGGGTCAACGGCACCCCATGCCTGAATGATTCGGTCCGGGTTGCGTTTCCACATTCCGGCGACGTATTCGTTGGAGCATGGCGGTGTGTCAATCGTTGTTTCCAGGTCCAGAGCAACCAGTACCGCTTCGATGCCAGCCTCGTCGAAATCCGCGATGACCTCTTCCTCTTCCTTAGCGGTCCAAACCCGGTCCCAGTATTCGGCTAGCGCCTTCACGTAGGGCCCCTGACAGTCTATCCAAGGCTGGGTATTGGGATAGCAGTGCAGATCGATGATGCGCATGGCGGTCGCTCCGGTTACAGACTTGATTTTCAATAAATGAACATGTTCAATTGTTTTTGGCAAGAAGACAGGTTCCGTAATACTGAAAGACGATAGGCGCGCGCACGATGACGGAAAGCGATATAGGAACGGGAACTGGCCGCCGCGCCCGCAACAAGGCCGACAAGCTGCGTCGCATTAAGGAATCGTCCTATGAACTTTTCTCGGAAAAAGGATACGACCAGACTACGATGCGGGAAATCGCCGCCCGGGCAGGTATCGCTTTGGGCACCATTTTTACTTACGCCTCCGACAAGCGCGACCTACTGTTCCTGATATTCAACGACCGGCAGGACGAACTGCGCCGGGTCTCATTTGCGGCAATTCCCGAAAACGCGCCGTTTGGCGATCAGATCGAGGCGCTTTTCACGCCGTTTTACTACCACTTTTATACGGAACCGGCGTTTACAAGGTATTTGCTGCGAGAACTGACCTTTTTTAAGAACGGCATTCAGTCACCACGGTTTCAAGAGGGGCGGCGGTCCATTGTGAAGCGGATCCGAGAACTGGTGGAGGAGGCCACCGCCTCCGACCGACTGACGCCCGGTAACCCATCACAACATGTCGCAGAGATGATTTTTGGTCTGTACCAATCCGAACTTCGCTTGTGGCTGAGCGGTGATAATCCCGCCGTGAAAGACGGCCTAAAGAGACTGCGCGAAGCGTTCGACATTCTGATCGCCGGTCTGGCGAACCCGCGCGGGGATTGACAGGAAAATGAGCATGTTCAAATGTTCTAATAAGGAAAAACCAGCACGCATTATAGGGAGGGGTCGTCTACCGCCCATGAAAAAATGACGTCATTTGAAAAAAGGGTCGCTCTGGTCACTGGCGCATCGACTGGAATCGGGCGCCATGAGGCCATAGCTCTAGCGAAGGCGGGTTACAACGTCGCTATAAACTATGCGCGCAGCGCCAACGAGGCCGAAAAAACCGCCTCTGTCTGTCAGGAAGCGGGTGCCGAAACGCTTCTGATTCAGGCCGATGTTGCCGACGAGGCCGACGTGCAGAGGATGATAGGTGCGGTCCAAGACAAATTCGGTCGGCTAGATGTGTTGTGCAACAACGCCGGCACTACCACTACTGGTCTCGCCTGGCAATTTGAACAGATCGACGTCGAAGACTGGGATCGGGTCTTCGCGGTCAACGTGCGCGGCGTGTTCCTTGTCACAAAGCATGCGACACCAATGTTGAAAGCCTCCGACGACGCGTGCGTCGTTAACACTAATTCAATTGTCGGCGCACGCCCCGGCCCGCAGGCACTGCCCTATTCGGTGAGCAAGGGTGCCTTGTGGACGATGACCAAGGCTCTGGCTGGCGCACTCGGTCGGTCCGGCGTGAGGGTCAACGGCGTCGCACCTGGTTGGATGGAGGGCGACTGGATGGAACGCATGCTAGGTGAGAATTACGAAAAGTTAATGGGTGCCCGCGCCAAGCAGACCCCGCTACAGCGGGTGGTTAATGCTGAGGACGTGGCTCAGACTGTGATGACACTAGTCGATGGCAACAAATCCGTTTCTGGCCAGATACTAGTCGTCGATGGCGGCTTCTCGTCCGTCACCTGATTTTACAAGGGGAATAGTCATGCTTGAGGGTGTCGTAAAATTTCCCGCCGAATTCGCGCAGCAATACCGGGAAAAGGGATACTGGGAAGACCGCAGCATCGCGTCTCATTTCGCCGGCTGGTTTTCTGAGTACGCCGATCGTACGGCGATTATCGACGGCGCTCAGGTCATCACCTACCGCGATCTGGATGAACGCTCTACGCGGGTCGCGCTCAATCTATTAGACCTCGGCTTCCGCCCGCTTGACCGAGCCGTGGTCTGCTTGCCCAACGTGGCAGAGTTTGCCTATCTCTATTTTGCCTTTCAGAAGATCGGCGTGATCCCGATCATGGCGCTGCCCACCCACCGTTATCTGGAGGTGACGCAATTCGTGGAGATCTCTCAGGCGAAGGCCTGCTTTGTGCCTGCGAAGGCGCGTGACTATTCCTTCACCGATTTAGTCACGCGCCTGCGTGACGAACACGACTGCCTAGAGGTGGGGATCGTGCTAGGCCCGCCACAGGAAGGGTTCACGACCATCGATGAACTTCTGGAGAAAGAGCCTTCGGCTACTCAGGCTGAAATCGATGCCATCGAGATAGATCCAGAAGACCCTGCGGTGTTCCAGTTGTCCGGCGGCACCACCGGGATCCCGAAGCTCATCCCGCGAACCCACAATGACTATATCTGCAATACCAAATTCGCCTGCGCGTCTACAGAGACCGGGCCCGAAAAGGTACTGTTGGACATTCTGCCTATCGGCCACAACCTGCCGTTGGCTTGTCCGGGCATGCAGGGGTTTCTGATGAAGGGTGGGACGGTCGTCTTCGCGCAGTCCACCCGAGGCGAAAGTCTTTTCCCGTTGATAGAAAAACACGGGGTAACCCATATCCACTGTGTTCCGGCACTTCTCATTCGCTGGATCCACGATCCGCTGATCAGCGATTACGATCTATCGTCGCTGGAATACCTGCAGTCCGGCGGACAGCGTCTGCAGCCGGAGGTCCGCCGCCGTACCTACGACCTGATCCCAAGCGTGTTCGTTCAGGAGAATTTTGGCATGGCTGAAGGCATGCTGTTTTTCGCCGAAAAGCACCACGAGGAAGCTGTGCGTATGGAAACCGTGGGCTTTCCTGTATGTGAGGACGACGAGGTGCGCATTGTCGATGACGACGATAACGTGGTGCCGTTCGGTGAGGTTGGAGAAATGTGCTGCCGAGGTCCCTATACGCTGCGCGGATATTATGGCTCGCCAGAACATAATGAACGGGCCTTTACGTACGACGGATTTTACCGGACAGGAGATCTGATGCGGCAGCACCCAACCGGCGCCTACCTCGTCGAAGGCCGTAAAAAGGATCTGATCAATCGCGGCGGCGAAAAAATCTCCGCCGAGGAAATTGAAAATCTGATCCTGACGCACCCGGCGGTTAAGAACATTGCATGCGTCGCGATGCCGGATCCGGTACTGGGCGAGAAAATGTGTGCTTGTGTAATTCCCGCGGATGGTAAGACGTTAAGTCTCGAAGAGTTGGTCGCCCACTTGGATTCATACGAACTGGCCCGGTTCAAGCTGCCGGAGAGACTGGAAGTGATGGACGATTTTCCACTGTCACCTTTTGGCAAGGTCTCCAAGAAAACACTCGTTGAGGATATCGCCGCTAAGCTGGCAGCCGAGACGGGGAGCAGCGACTGACATCGACCCCTTTTGCAGAATCGACCCGGTTGCCGGAGAAATTCGCAGCCTACGCTAACCAAACCTCTGAAATAATGTTTCCGCATTTCCGCGGTTTACGGCTATGCGTTCGTCATCGTTGAAGCCACTCCAAGAATCGAATCCATTACTCTCGGCGGTCACCTTGTCGATGGAAATATAGGGATAATCGGTACCGAATAGGATCCGGGATTTGTCAGCGATTTCCGTCAGGCCTGCCAGCGGTACGGCGTGGCCCGATAGTGCGGTGTCAAACCAGAAACGTTTGAAATAGGCCATTGCGCCTTCTGGGTAGTTGTCGCGGACCGACATATCTTGATCAAAGATGGCAATTCGGTGAGCGAGAAACGGAAGAGTGCCGCCGGAGTGCGACAGGATGAAGCTGATATCCGGATGGCGCTTCATTATGCCCTGAAGGATCAGGTTGACGGCAACGCGGGTCGTCTCGAATGGATAGTCGATCAGCATTCGAGGAATGTCCCAGCCATCTGCTTCTGTTCCAGGTGGATAGCAGGGATGGATGAACACCACCGCCTTGCGTCGGTTTAGCTCAGCGTAGAGCGGTTCGAAATCTGGATGACCAATATACTTGTCGTCGATGCTGGTGAGCAGGGTTATGCCGTCTAGCTTCAGGTCGTCCAGCGCGCGCTCGCATTCGGCGATCGCCGCGTCGATATCGGGCAGCGGTAAAAAGGCAAAGCCACCGAATCGGCCCGGATATTCTGCCGCCAGTCCGGCTAGGTAATCGTTGCACTGCCGTGACAGGTCCTTTGTCTGAGCGATGTTGCCGTACCAGATGCCCGGTGAGGTAAAGGACAAGACTGATGTGGCGATGTCTTCGTTATCCATCACGTCCAAGCTGTGTCGCGGGGTCCATTCAGGAAAGCCGCGATATGCCGTGCCGGTGATGCCGGCGCTTTCCTGTGCGCGAATATAGAATTCCGGCAGAACGTGATGATGGACGTCGATACGGCCTTGTGACGGCATGATATTTCTCCGCGTGGTTCAGGAAATCAAGGTGGATCGTAGCATGTTTTCGGTCGGTCGGCCTTTTGTCGAGGCCGGACTGGGAACCTCCTATTTAGAACCGCGCAACTTCGTCTCCGAAGACCGCAGAAAGACACTGGCGGCAACGCCAAAAAACCAAAAAAGCCCTTGATGATCCGTGGGCTGAAATTCTGTTATGCTTTCCCTATGGTATCGGGCGGCGAGAAAATTGGCATGACAGTTTATAAGCAAAGTTATGCGAGCGGCACATCAGATGTGCCGTTAATTGGGTCGACCATAGGTGTGCAGTTCGATGCCGCTGCAGAGAAATGGGGCGACCGAGACGCACTAATCGTGCGGGAACAAAACATCTACTGGTCTTGGTCGGACCTGAAACAGAGAGTTGATGATTTTGCCGCCGGACTGATGGATCTCGGCTTGCAGCAGGGGGACCGCATCGGCATTTGGTCACCGAATAATTCGGAATGGACAATCACCCAGTTCGCGGCGGCGAAGGCCGGGTTGATACTAGTCAATATAAATCCGGCCTACCGGCTGGCTGAACTTGAATATGCTTTGAACAAGGTCGGTTGCACTGCACTGGTCTCGTCCGTGGCGTTCAAAACCAGCGACTATCTTGGCATGATCCGTGAGCTCTCACCGGAGCTCGAGTCTTCTCCGCCTGGCAAACTGAAAGCGGAAAAATTGCCATCACTACGTCACGTTATCCTCATCGGCGGCGAACATACACCCGGCACCTATACCTTCAGAGAAATCGTTGGCCGCGGCAAGGAGATCGGTCACGCAGCGGTCGAGAACCTGGCGCCAAAACTACAGTTTGATGATCCGATTAACATCCAGTTTACGTCAGGCACCACCGGCGCGCCAAAGGGTGCCACCCTTACGCATCACAATATCCTCAACAATGGATTCTTCGTTGGGCGAGCGCAGGCGTTGGAAGAAAATGACCGTATCTGTATCCCCGTCCCACTGTATCACTGTTTCGGTATGGTGATGGGAAACTTGGCGTCCGTTACACACGGCGCGGCGATGGTTTATCCCGGCGAGGGGTTCGATCCGCTGTCTACGCTGCAAACCGTATCGGCTGAAAAGTGCACGGCACTCTATGGTGTCCCTACGATGTTTATTTCTCAGCTGCAGCACCCCGAATTCGACGAATTTGACTTGTCTAGCCTTCGTACTGGAATCATGGCGGGATCGCCCTGCCCGGTGGAAGTGATGAAACAGGTAATCGAGAAGATGCATATGCGAGATGTCACAATCGCCTACGGGATGACTGAGACTAGCCCGGTGTCCACCCAGACATCATTAGAAGACCCAGTAGAACGAAGGGTGTCGACAATTGGCCGTATCCAGCCACATCTGGAAGTGAAGATCATCGATGGCGGCGGCCACATCGTTGCGCCTGACGTGACCGGCGAACTATGCACCCGCGGGTACTCTGTCATGAGGGGGTATTGGGATGATGTCGACCGAACAGCTGAGGCTATTGACGTTGGTGGCTGGATGCACACCGGCGATCTAGCTACCATGGATCAGGCTGGATATTTCAATATCGTGGGGCGCATCAAGGATATGGTGATCCGCGGCGGCGAAAATCTTTACCCCCGGGAAATCGAGGAGTTTCTCTACCGCCACCCGAAGATCGCCGACGTCCAAATTTTCGGTGTGCCCGACGACAAATATGGTGAAGAGCTGTGCGCCTGGATCAGGCTGGCCGACGGTGAGGAGGCGGAAGAAGCTGAAATTTTGTCGTTTTGCGAGGGTCAGATAGCACATCAGAAAGTGCCGCGTTATATCCGGTTCGTCGATAAATTTCCCATGACCGTCACCGGTAAAGTACAAAAGTTCGTCATGCGCGAGCGTATGATCGAAGAGCTGAAACTGTCTGAAGAAGGTATGACGTAGGGCGGCATGCCGTTGCTGCTACAAATTATAGGTAGTGAATTAACGGCGTTGTAATTGCTGTCAGGGCATGTCACACCGCGCGCCATGTTACAAATTGACAACCTCAGCTATCGAATTGGACCACGGGTACTGCTCGATAATGCGACGGCTGCCGTATCGGTCGGTCACCGGGTCGGGCTTGTCGGGCGTAACGGTACCGGCAAGACAACACTGTTAAAGCTGATCATGGGTGAGCTTGACGCTGATAGCGGGTCCATCTCGGTGCCGTCGCGCTGGAAAACCGGCATCACCCGTCAAGAAGCCCCGGGAGGGACCGGCTCATTGGTGGATGCCGTGCTGGCGGCGGATTCCGAACTGAAGGAACTCAGTGCCGAAGCTGAAACTGCGACCGATCCGGATCGTATAGCGCGCATCCACGAACGACTCACAGAAAAAGAAGCGCATAGCGCCCGGTCGCGGGCTGCTAGGATCCTTGCCGGTCTTGGCTTTGACGAGACGGCACAACAGAGACGCCTTAATGAATTTTCCGGCGGCTGGCGTATGCGCGTGATGCTCGCGTCGCTGCTGTTCACCAAACCTGATCTATTGCTATTGGATGAGCCAACCAACCACCTCGACCTCGAATCGGCGCTGTGGTTGGAGGAATATCTGTGCCGTTACGACGGCACCATTTTAATCGTAAGCCACGACCGTGGCCTATTGAACCGGGTTGCGCAGGAGGTTCTGCATCTCGAAAATACCCGCCTGACCCTGTATCGGGGCGGCTACGACCGATTTGAGACGACGCGCCGAATGCGGCTGGAACAGAACGAACGCGCCCGTGTTAGGCAAGAAACGCAGCGCGCTCATATTCAAAAATTTGTTGATCGGTTCCGTTATAAGGCAACAAAGGCCAAACAGGCGCAGTCGCGGATCAAGATGCTGGAGCGGATGGAACCAATCCCAGAATTTTCCGATGGTCCACCTGTCACATTCAATTTTCCCGACCCCAATCCGCCCCTATCCCCCCCACTTTGCAGTATTCTAAACGCTGCTGTGGGATATAACGGCTCGCCGGTTCTAAAAAACTTGTCTCTGCGTCTAGAGGATGATGACCGCATCGCTTTGATTGGTGCCAACGGTAACGGTAAGTCGACCTTGATGCGGCTTCTGGCCGGGCGTCTTCGAGAACTGTCCGGGACGGTGACCGTGGCGCCCAAGCTGAGGGTCGGCTATTTCGCCCAGCATCAGGCCGACGAGCTGGACCTTGAGGCGACGCCGGCTATCGAACTTGGCCGCAGACGGCCCATCGACAACGACGAGAAGATCCGCAGCCAACTCGGACGTTTCGGATTTAGTCAGGAGCGGGCAGACACACGAATTGCCAGCTTGTCGGGTGGCGAGAAAGCCCGCCTCCTTTTCGCTCTGATGACCTGCGATGCGCCTCATGTTCTGTTGCTAGACGAACCGACAAACCATCTAGACGTCGATTCCCGACAGGCCTTGGTTCAGGCGATTAACGGGTTTTCCGGCGCCGTGGTGATTGTCAGCCACGACCCGCACGTATTGGAATTGACCGCCGAAAGATTTTGGCTGGTCGCGAATGGTGGCGTCCGAACTTACGACGGCGACCTCGCAGAATACCGTGCGCTGCTTCTAGGTAATGAGAAGAAAGTCTGTGAAGAGACTTCGCCGGCTGTGCCCAGCATTTCGGACGCCGGGCCCATCGACAAACGGGACCAACGTCGGAAAGCCGCCGAAAAGCGCCAGGCTCTAGCGCCACTGCGAAAACAGGTGACCCGTATAGAAAGGAACGTCGCTAAACTTCAGGCGGAAAAGGAAGAGATCGAGCAAAAGATGGCCGACCCTGCACTCTATGGGGGGGACACCAACATGGTCGTAACACTGCAGAAGGATCTAGCCTGGATTTCCCAAAAATTGGTCCAAGCCGAAGAAGACTGGTTAGCAGCGCAGCATGAACTAGAAGCCTCGGAGGGGGTGGGCCAGAACGAAGACGGCAATACTCCGTGATCACCCAATTATTCCAGAAGAATGAACGTCCTTTGCCCTGTGCCTCGCCCGCGGATCTCAAATATGCTAATCAGATCTATCGGGACACCTGAATAGGAAGATGACATGATCGATCTCTACGCCGCACCCACATCCAATGGGCTGCGAGCAAAGATCATGCTGGACGAGACCGGGCTTGATTACACCCTTAACCCGGTGAATTTGGCAGAAAATGAAAACAAGACCGAAGAATATCTGGCAATCAATCCTATGGGGCTCATTCCGACAATCATTGATCCTGATGGGCCTGATGGCGAAAAGATCACTCTGTCTCAATCGCTAACAATCTTGACTTATCTCGCTAAAAAATCGGGAAAGTTTTTGCCTGATCATCTCGCGGCAGATATGGTTTTCATGCGAAATACGATGTCGATCGCTACTGACATGACTGGCGTTTTGATGGCGATCATGACAATTGGCCGCATGAAAGACCCCCATCAGCCGACTATCGATGAGTTCGGTGCCCGATTTAATCGATATTTAAAATACTGGAACGGGTTGCTGGCCCGTCAAAAATATGCAGGTGCGGACGAGTTATCTATCGCAGACTTCGCGTTCTACCCCGTCATCTTTCGCGCCAAGGAGATTGTGCCGCAATTCACTCAGGGTTGTCCCAACATAGATCGTTGGTACGGGGAAGTTGGCGCCCGCCCTGGAGTGCAGAAGGGCTTGGATTTTAGCTAAATATAAACGATGGAAAACGAGGACACAGATAAATGAAAATTGCCGTTCCAGACCTGATTTCCAATTCATATCTGCCGGCGCCTGCGGCGGTCGAACTAGGCTTCTTTGAAAAGGAAGGCTTAGACATGACCTATGAACTGATATTTCCGGTTGATGACGCCAATAAAGCGCTGAGGGACGGCAGGGTCGATTTCGTCGGTGGTTCAGCTCATTCCACGCTTGCCGGCTTTCCGGAATGGAACGGCGCAAGGCTGGTCTGCGCGCTGTCACAGGGTATGTACTGGTTTCTGGTGGCTCGCAAGGACCTGAATATAGCACTTGGTGATGCACAAGCGTTGAAGGGGCTTAATATCGGTGCGGCGCCCTGGGTCGATCTGGGCCTTCGGGCTTTATTTAAAGCTGAGAATATCGACCCCGACAAAGACGTCAATATCGCGCCCATACCGGGTACCGTCATGCCCGGTGTATCGTTCGGTGTGACGGCTGCTGCGGCGCTGGAGGACGGGAAGATAGACGCCTTCTGGGCCAACGGCATGGGTGCCGAGGTCGCGGTTACTAGGGGCGTTGGTACCATCGTTCTCGACCCCCGTCGCGGCGTCGGCCCGTCGTCGTCGTTTAATTTCACCCAGCCCGTACTTGCGACCACCCAGAAAATGATTGACGATCAGCCTGATAACGTGGCCGCTGCCGTGCGTGCAATCGTGAACGTACAAAAGGCCATGAAGGAAGACGTTGGCTTGGCCACGGAGGTTGGCCGGAAGAGTTTTCCCGAGGCCGAGGCCGCGCTGATCGCGCAGGTTGTCGAGAGAGACCTCCCGTTTTACGATTCAGCAATCACGCCGGAGTTTGTGTTAGGGATGAATACATTCTGCCGGGACATGGGCCTGATGGTAGGGGATCCGGCCTTCGAAGATGTGGTGGCTACTCAGTTCAGTAACCTTTGGTAAGGTCTGTTTAATAATAAAATGCGGGCTTTCTATATATCCTTGGAAATAGTGGCCCCGGCGAACCTGTCTGGGATGTAGAGAGCCGCCATTGAGTGGCGCGATCGGTTGCCAAACAGATTATTCTGTTTCGCTCCGTTACTGGCCCAAGACCTCGTTGTAGATCAAGACGCTATTAAGATTTTGCAGACGACTCCGGTGTTCGACACCGATAAGATGTTCATTCAGAAAGCGTGCTGCGCAGGATGCATAGAGACAACCAATCGCAGAACTTGGTTGTAATTCCATGCCGACTATAGCCCTGCGCCTGTCATCCGGTATATTTGGAGCCGAGATAAGGGAGCATGAAGTGACAGCCAGTTTCAAATCTAAATCGGATCCAAAAACGGTTCCTGTAACGCCGGTGGAGACGGCAGTCTTCGATGCCTGGCTGAAGCGAGAACCTACTGAGATTCGGGCATGGGTCAAATCGTCCGGTTTTACGGCGAAACCTGGCCAAATCAGTTTGGTCTCGGGACGGAACGGATCACTCTCTCGCGTTCTGCTCGGCGTCGAAAATCACGACGGCATGTGGGATTATGCGGGTCTACCGGCGAACCTTCCCGCCGGTAGTTACCAGATCGATGCCCGTATGGCGCCTGATGAGGCAACCGCGGCGGCAATAGGTTGGGCGGTCGGCGGATACCGTTTCGATATCTATAAATCCACAAAATCCCGGAAGTTACCGGCCCTCGTATGGCCGGCTCGCGCAGACAAGACCCGGGTCAAAAGCATGGCGGACGCGATTTTCCTTGTGCGGGATCTTATCAACACCCCGGCTGAAGATATGGGTCCGTCGCACCTTGCCTCGGCGGCACGTACGCTGGGCAGACGGTTCAAGGCAGATATAAAAATTATTAAAGGCGATGCACTTCTGAAACAAAATTTTCCTACTATCCACGCGGTCGGGCGGGCCAGTGATGATCCACCTCGGCTGATTGACCTGAATTGGGGAAAGAAAACCGATCCCAAAATATCGATTGTAGGAAAGGGAGTGTGTTTCGACACGGGTGGTTTGGATCTTAAGCCTGCCGCCGGCATGCTCCGGATGAAAAAAGATATGGGAGGTGGCGCACATGCGCTCGGCCTCGCCAGCCTGATCATGGCTCTAAAGTTGCCGGTCCGTTTGCGCGTACTGGTGCCCGCAGTCGAGAACAACGTTGCTGGCAATTCAATCCGGCCACTCGACGTTATTAAAACGCGCAAGGGTACCACCGTAGAAATCGGTAATACAGATGCAGAGGGTCGGTTGGTTATGTGTGATGCTCTAGCGGCAGCGGATTCTGAAAATCCCGACATGATCATCGATTTTGCGACACTTACGGGTGCCGCGCGAATTGCGGTCGGGACAGAACTTGCGGCGATGTTCTGCAACGATGACGCGCTTGCGGCTGACCTCCAAAAAGCATCGGCTTCGGTAGAGGACCCGCTGTGGCGCCTGCCGCTCTGGCAGCCATATCGAAAGCTACTCGACAGCAAGGTAGCCGATATCAATAACGTTTCTGAAGGAGGGTTCGGCGGCGCCATTACGGCAGCGCTATACCTGCAGGAGTTCGTCAGTGAAGATACACCTTGGGCCCATTTAGATATTATGGCATGGAATACCACACCCCGGCCGGGACGCCCTGTCGGGGGCGAAGCGCAGTCGCTTCGGGCGGTCTTTGAGATGCTGGAAAAACGGTATCGCTGATCGTTAGGGGGTAATCATCTGTCGAGATGGCGCGACTCGATCTGATCGAGCAGCCCCTTTGATGCAATTTCGATCATCTCGAAAACCCGTTCAAACCCGTCTCCTGAACCGTAATAAGGGTCGGGTACATCACTGATGCCAGATTCGGGAGCGTACTTCATGAGCATTTCTATTCGCGATTGTAGCCCAGACGGACATGCTTGGTTCATAGCCGTATAATGACCCGCGTCCATAGCTAGCAGCAGGTTGAAAAATTTAAAATCTTGCGGTCGGAGGATTCGTGCCCGTTGATCACGAATATCAACGCCGTGGGTGAGAGCGGTTTCAGTTGAACGGGTATCTGGCGGATCGCCGGCATGCCAGGAGCCGATTCCTGCAGAATCCGCTTCGATACGGTCCGTTAGACAGCGTTCCGAAAGTAAATTTTTGAATATGCCTTCGGCGGTTGGTGATCTACAGATATTTCCTGTACAGACGAACAATACTCTGAACACGCGAGGCCTCCGTGTCTAGCTTGGGATTATAATAGCTGCTTCACAACTGAAATGCCTCATGTCCGACGATTTCAATACTCTTTCAATCTATTCGCAGTTGCCGTTGGCAGCGATATTCGGGTTTTTTCTACTCGGCCAGCTTCTTAAAATTTGGTTCATACCGGTAGCTGCGCTAATCATCAGGTGTCGCTATTATCCTCCGTTGAGTGAAGTACGCCGGCGCCGGGCCCAAAACGAGGCAGAAAGAAAAGCATGAAAAACCCGGCGATGGCGCCTGCGGTTATCGGCCTTCTGTGGATGAGTGGAACCGCCGCCTGCTATGCTGCGAGCTATGTCACCATGCGTCTACTCTCGGATGACATCAGTATCTACGAGATTACATTTCTGAGATCAGGCATCGCCTGTCTTTTTCTCGGCCCTTGGATTCTAGTGACGCGGCCGACCGCCATCAGGGTGACCCGGTGGAGACTCTACTGGACCCGGTCTCTTGTCACCTATGCTGCGATGATGTGCACGGTATACGGCATCGCGCATGTGACGGTCGCGGACGTAACTGCACTTTTGCTGGCTTCACCTCTATTCACGGTATTGTTTGCGGCAGTGTTTCTGAAAGAGCGGGTTGGCATTTATCGCTGGGGAGCGCTAATCGCTGGGATTGCCGGGGCGTTGCTGATTATCCGGCCCGGTTTTGCCGAGATTACTTTCGCCAGCTTTGCTGGATTGTTAGCTGCTTTTGGTTACGGGATCGCAAATGCTGGGACGAAGGCGCTAACATCAACCGATCATCCGGATGCGGTCGCATTTTGGATGTACGCTCTGATCATTCCTATTTCGATCATACCTGCAATCTGGACTTGGACTACGCCCAGCTGGGATCATTGGCCGATGATCATCTTTCTGGGTCTTCTAACGATGTTATCGCAGTACTGCATGGCAAGAGCGTTTCGTGTTGCGGATACTAGCGTGGTACTTCCTGCACACTATCTGCAGATGCCATTTGCGGCCGGTCTTG
The DNA here is from genome assembly GCA_036339975.1 of Pseudomonadota bacterium. Lineage (GTDB taxonomy): Bacteria > Pseudomonadota > Alphaproteobacteria > MPNO01 > UBA830 > UBA830. The sequence goes on from JAYYZV010000071.1 coordinate 47,156, forward strand.
CATTTCTGGTGCTGGCTCAGGTGCCATCCGCATGGGTTTGGCTCGGGGCGGCAATAATTGCGGCCAGTGCCTATTACACGGCGATACGCGAACGCCGCCGATAGACCTAAAACAGGGTGTATCCGCGCATCCACCCGCAGTGGAAAAAAAGGCCAGAGTTACGGGATGGCGTGGATGCATAGACACCAAAGCTATTATGACTGATGCTTTTGGTTAGCCCGAAGGTCTTTATCCTGCCGCCTTTTCCAAGCGTTCCATGTCATCGTCCGACAAGCCAAAATGATGTCCGATTTCGTGAATTAAGACGTGCCGTACTAATTGACTTAGATCTTCATTGGTTTCGCACCAGTAGTCCAAAAGCGCCCGTCGGTAGAGAATCATCACATCAGGTTCGGTCGGCGAGGCGGCTTTTTTCTCGCCGATAAGAGCCCCATTATATAGCCCCATCAGATCGAAGGGGCTCTGCAGCCCCATTTTTTGTTCCGTGGCTGTATCCGGGAAATCGTTGACACGGAAGACGATATTGGAGGTAAGCTGTCGGAAATCCTCGGGCATCTCGTTAAATGCGGCGCGGGCGATCACCTCGATATCGTTTGTTGAAGGAGGAGTGGTGAAGGATGCGATCATAAGCGCATAATTACCTTCCCTTGAACGTTGAGCCAAGTAGCTCCAATTTACACGCTAATCGAATGGAGGATCACGTGGTCGAGAAACTCACGGGCGCAGCGCGTCAGGAAGCCCTACGATCGCTTGTAAATTGGAAAAAAGTTCCGGGCAGGGACGCGATTTTCAGAGATTATCTCTTTGCCGACTTTAACGAGGCATTTGATTTCATGACGCGCGTCGCGATCGAAGCGGATAGGATGGATCACCATCCAGAATGGTTTAATGTTTATAACCGGGTGTCAGTCACATTGACGACGCACGATGCCGGTGGCCTTTCGGAACATGATGTCACGCTAGCTAAGTTCATTGACAGCATTTACGAACGAGAAGCGTCTACCTAATTCTCGATGACTGGAAAAACCGTAAAACAGCATGCCCACTTTATGGAGACTTGGAGCTTAATCGGCTGACGGATTATTTCGCGCCTCGTGGCGCGTAATGTATAGGGTTGCGCCAACGATAATGAGCGCGCCTATACCAGTCCATATATCGGGAATCTCGGCAAAAATTGTGAAGCCTGCGATAACCGCGAATACCAACCGTATATATTCCATGGTGCCCATCAGGCTGGACTCGCCGACTGAGAAACCGCGCACGAAGAAATTCATCGCGATGGCCGTGAACGTTGCTATTAGGCACAACAATAGCCACTCCATCGGAGTTGGATCTACCCAGACATACATCGCTGGATATACAAAAATTAGTGCGCCAAAAATGTGATACCAAAATAGTATGGTCCCTGGCGGGTCTTCGCGCGCCAGTACCCGAATGATAATTAGGCCTGACGCAAATAAAAATGCGGTGAACAGGGCGATAAACCAGGCGATATCGATTTCCCCGCCGAAGGGCCGCATCATTATTATTACGCCCCCGAACCCGATGATCGTAGCCCCCCATCTGTGACCACTCACTATCTCCTTAAGGACAAATATCGCTAGGATGGTCAGGAACAGCGGGCGGGTGAAAGTCATGGCAGTTGCGTCGGCCAGATGGAGGTGGATGACCGCAAAAAACATCCCAGCCTGTCCCAGAGAGGCGACGATGGCACGAAAGAAATGGAGTTTTAGACGCTTAGTCCGCAGGCGTTCTGGGCCGGTGCGAATGAAAAGTGGAATCAAAAGAAGGAAGCCAACCACGTATCTAAATATGGCCATCTGGGCCGGATGAATTCGTTCGCCGGCGAGTTTCACTGCGATGTCGTTGAGCACAAAAAAAGCGGTACCCATCACAACAAAAATAGCACCGCGCATATTTGGCGGCAGGGCATGGAACCGAGAGATTAGCGCGTTCATTTTGCAGTCTGCCCAAGCCTCGTTAACCAGATCGATGCGGCGAAAATGACCGTGCCCCCGATCCATGTCCATATGTCGGGCAGCTCCGAAAACACGATCCAGCCGAGGATCCCGGCCCAGATAAGCCGTGTGAAGTTAAACGGCATGGCAATTGACATATCGGCGGCTTGTACGCCGCGGTTATAGGTGCGCTGCAGGATTACGCTCATGAACCCTATAACGGCAAATAATCCCCACTGTCCCGGGGTCGGTTCATTCCAGACGATAACGGTCGGCACTAGCAGGATCAGTGTTTGTGTCACGAATAGCCAGGCAGCGATTGTATCGGGTGGGTCCGTCTGAACAAGTGACTTGATCATGATTGAGACCAGCGCCCCGGCTAGAGCGGAGCCAAGCGCAAATGCAATACCTAAATTAAAATCAGAAAAGCCTGGGCGGATTACTATAACCGCGCCTGCGAAACCCGCTGCGATGGCGAGCCAACGGTTGCGGCTGACGACTTCACCCAGCGCAAAGCCTGCGATCGCAGCCGCGATAACTGGCTGCAAGAAGCCGATTGCCGACATCTCCGCGATTGGGATTAATGCGACGGCAGCAAAAAGGAGAGTAACGTTGGTAGATGACATAAAACCCCTGAATACATGCCGACCGATTTGACTGGTCCGCATGCCGCCAAGGCCGACCTTTATTAGCCAGGGAAACATAAATAATACGGCAAATGCGTTACGTAGAAACGCTATCTGAAAAACCTCGATATCGGGGGCCATGTAACGCCCGATAGCAATCGATACGACGTAGGTTACAGCTGAAATCGACATCCAGGCCCCGGACCGGACTGGACCGGGCAGGGCTTGAAAGCGGCGGGAAAATCCTGAGTATGTCATCCTATTTTTGATCGGAAGAAGCTTCGCCATGATTACGAGAACTCCGCGCCTCGCGTCTGGCAATATAGACCGTCGAACAGAAAATCAGCAGTCCGCCTAGCGCGGTATAGATCGAGGGTATTTCGGCGAAAAGGACAAAACCGAACAGCGCGGCGACTATCAGCCGAGTATAGTCCATTGGCAACATAATCGATGCATCTGCAGCTGAGAAACCTCGGCTCATCGCCCGCTGTCCGAGGGTACCAACCAAACCCATGAATAACAGCCAGCCCAGTTGTTCCCACGTTGGCGTCTGCCAGACGACTAACGCTAGAAGTAACATTACCGGCGTCGTGAAAATCACATAGTAAATCGTGATTGTGTCGGGCGACTCCGTGCGCGAAAGGAACCTAATGAAGACAGCGGATCCGGCCCCCGCGATGGAAGCGATAAAGACCGAGGCCAGGCCGACATTGAAAATCTCGAATCCTGGGCGGACCATTATCAAGACGCCGACGAAGCCTACGATCAGGGCGATCCAACGTCGCAGTCCAACTAATTCCCCAAGGAACACAATGGCGAAAACGGTCCCGTAAAGCGGACGGCTAAACATTATTGCTACCGCATCGGCCAATGGTATTTTGGACAGGGCGTAGAAATAGCCGAGTGTGCCGATTGCCACAAAAAACGCACGGCCTGCAAAATAGGGGATTTTATCCGTTTTAAGGCCCTGTCCCCGGGTGCGCAGCAGCCATGGTGCCATAAAGACGAAACCGAGCCCGGTCCGGAAAAACGCGATGATAAAAGTATGAATATCTGTTGAAAGATGGCGGATCGTGGCCGCCATTGCCGTTAGGCAGAACGCACTCGCTATCAGCCACATCGCCCCACGGATAGGCCCGGGGAGGCTCTCGAACCATTCATGCACCGCCGACGGTATCATATCGCCTTCCTCCCGCTACGCCGCGATTCGGTTTGTCCCGCGAAGACCGATGCACAGAAAATGATGGTCCCGCCGATTATGGTCCAGATATCAGGAAGCTCTGAAAACACCACAAATCCGATAGCGATAACGAAAGGCAATCGGGTAAAATCGAAAGGCGCGATCGAACCGACTTCACCAGTGGTGAATGCGCGAGAATAGAGTCGCTGAGCTGTTGTCGACAGGCTACCCAGCATGAAGCCCCAGAACCATTGTTCCCAGGTTGGCCATTCCCAAACAAATAATACTGCGATTAACGCAAAAGGTAGCATGTAGATCACTTGGTAGATTGCGGCTGTATCCGGCTGGTCTGTGCGTAACGTGATTTTGAGGATCATTGCGGAAGCGGCGACGCAGAGGCCTGCGCCTATCACCATGAAGACGCCAATGTTTACTTCCTGAAAGCCAGGACGGATCACGACCAATGTTCCGGCAAACCCGATAGCGAGGGCGATCCAACGTGTCAGATGTGCTGCTTCTTTCAAGAAAAGAACACCGGATAGCGCAATAAATAACGGAAATGTGAACGAAATGGCCGTCGCGTCCGCGAGAGGTATCAGTGTCAACCCACCGAACCATCCATACATAGCCACTGTGCCCAAGAAACCACGCCAGATATATAGTTTTGTGTGTGGTGTCTTTAGAGCCGAAGCGCCAACTCGAATTAACCATGGTAGCATTACAACAATGCCAAATATCGCCCGGAAAAACGAAATCTCGATAAAATGCAGATCCCGCGCCAAATAGCGTACGATGCCCGCCTGCGCTGCGAAAAACACAGCACTCAGCGTCATCCAGATAGCGCCTTGAACAGAAGGCGGCAGACGGGTGAAGGTGTTTTTGAAAGTATTTATCATGTTCGGAAGATTTAACGGATTACTGCCGCAAAGGAGGGATGTCGATGCGTTTTCTTGACTCGGTCATCTGGATCACTGGGGCGTCTTCCGGTATTGGCGCGGAAATGGCAATGCAGTTCTATGCGGAAGGAGCACATTTAGTTATGTCTTCGCGAGACCGCACGGCGCTGAAAAGCGTCGGCAGTACCTGCAATGGATTAGGTGAAATACTGATTTTACCCTTGGACGTGACCGATGAGAAGGCGGTAATTGCCGCTGCGCAGCAGGTGATCGACCGGTTTGGCCGGGTAGATGTTCTGGTAAACAATGCCGGTCTGACACAGCGGAGTCTCATTGCGGAGACCAGTCTGGACGTATATCGGCGAATTATGGACGTAAATTTTTTTGGTCCCCTTCTGATGACCAAGGCGGTACTTCCCGCCATGTTGGATATGGAGGCGGGCCAGATCGTCTGTGTCACAAGCGTTGCCGGGAAGTACGGATCGCCGATGCGGTCCGGTTACAACGCTGCGAAACATGCCGCGCACGGATTTTTCGAATCTCTTCGAGAAGAAGTATCCGCGCACGGCATTAGTGTGACGCTAATTTTGCCCGGTGCGGTTAAAACAAATGTATCTCTGAATGCGCTCTGTGGCGATGGATCGCGTTACAACAAGATGGACCCGTTTCTCGCAATGGGAATGGAGCCGGCGGAATGTGCTCGGCGCACCCTGAATGCTATACATGGTCGAAAACGTGAGGTGATGATTGCCACCGGTGTTGCACGCCGCAATGTCTGGCTCAAACGGCTGTCGCCTGCACTTCTATCATGGGTAACCCGGCGTCGAAGACGCCACCAAACCGCTGTTCTGACGGACAGCACTAACTAATGCGAGGATGCGGCAACATCGCACCTGAACTCAATTCGGAGATAAATGATAATGATCAGTGATCACAAGAAACTTGCAAAAGAAGTTGATGGACGTGCGGCAAAACTGTTTAAAGCTGCGCCCGATACCATGCGGTCGTTTCGAGGGTTGATGGAAAATGTTGGGAAGGACGGTGCGTTGGATTCCAAGACAAAAGAGTTGATGGCGCTTGCTGTGGGGATCGCCGTCCATTGTGAGGGCTGCATCAACTACCACACGCGCGAGGCTATCCGGAAAGGTGCGAGCCGAGAAGAAGTGGTGGAAACGGCCGCTGTTGCGATAGAAATGGGTGGAGGACCGGCGGCGGTGTATAGTGCGCAGGCGCTGGAAGCTTTCGACCAGCTATCGGCGTAGCGAATAACCGTTTTTTTGGTAAAAAATGCTTTGACCCAAAAAGTTCCGAGGCCCATCTTGCGGAAGATCGGGTTTCGTCGGTCTTAAAATTGGCGGCTCTCCGGGGCTTTTAGAGGGAAATTAAACGCATGTTTGGTCTTTTCTTTGGCGGCCTGCTCAAGGTTGCGCTTGTTTCAATTGGCATTGCGGTTTGTACATTTCCGTTATCGCTCCCTTTACATGCGGAGGGTAATGAGTTGTCGGATCGCGGGAAGGCCGCCGATAAGAATAAGAACGGCGTTATTGACCGAGACGAGGCAGGGGGGCCGCTGAAGGCCAATTTTGATGAGATGGACTGTGACAAGTCCGGCACGTTAGACGGTGGGGAAATCCGGGG
>JAYYZV010000072.1:0-5328 GCA_036339975.1 Pseudomonadota bacterium
GTGGCGGACACCCTGTCCGCCATTATATGTGTAACTTATTGATAACGCGTAATATAATGGAGTAAACCTTATTGGCTCCACATGTCGACGCTCAATTTCAGGCGGTGCGCCGCGGGGCAGTATAATTAGGCAAGCAGTCCCTTTCTCTTCATTAAACTCTCGAGTTCTCTGAGCTCTCGTTGTTTTTCAGCGCGTATAGTGCGTTTCTCTCGTGTTTCTCGACCATGGATTATTTTGCTATCGCCCAGCGCTTCCACTTTGGAAAGGCCGAGATGGTGACGCATTCCTGCCTCTGCGATTTCGTTTCTAAATTCACCAGCTGCTTTATGATTGAACAACACTTTGTTGGACGGCGAGGTTTACCCAGCACTCGTCATGACGTTGTGCCGCTTGGAAGCAACGGTTGAAACGGAAACTGTTGCCTGCCGCCGAAACGGTAGCCTTTAATCCATCCATTTCCTTTCTGTTTATAGACGGACAATTTACTCCGCCGCCGCCACGGCCGAATAGGAACTTTCATAGTCTTTCAAAGCGTTCTTGATGAAGGCGTCTCGTTCCTCACCCTCGTAGGCGTCGCCGGCCTCGCAGATCTTTAGCACCTTCTTGCAGACCTCGCGGATGAGGTCCTCGTCGTCGCGGCCGTCCTGAATGGGGATCCCCAGGATTGTGTTGTTCGTATAGACATAATCACGCTGTCCGGCATTGGTGCGCCGGTGGATAATTTCGGGCCGGGCGCCCGGGTTCTCGCCACGGATAGCCCGACGCAGATTTCGCCGGTTCATGAAAACGCCGACATCCTCGCGCATGGGTTTCTCCATCGCGTGGATAGCGATGCGGCGCTGGCTGGTCACGGCATCCCAGTCGCCGGGCATGCGTTGCGCCGCCTCACGCGGTCGTTGGCCGGTCTGACCATCGAGGAAATCAGCCTTGTCGTAGCCGCATTTTGACTTGTCGCCCGTGTTGAACAGGTCGATCGATGGGCCGAACATACGCAAACCAAAAACTATGCTGTTTTCGTTGTCGACGGGAACGTACCAGCGCGACATGAAGACGCGATGGAAATAGCGCACATCGCGGCCGTCTTCGGAGGCGTATGCATGCAGGGTGATATTGGGCAAGATGGAATCACCGATGCGAACCCAGACTTTGTCCGTGCCGACCCGACGTCCTGCGATGAAGACCATTGCGGAATCGTCGCGGACGCTGGCGTATTCCAGCACCGGTAGTTGCGCGAAAACAGGATTGAAGGCGGTCGCTGGATATGACCCGTCGTCATCGTCACCGATGACGCGCATGGTCGGGCTGTGCAATTGCGCGGTGTGGAACTGGTCCGGGATGTTGTCGAACACTTGCAACCAGTTGCAGGGATAGATGTTGTTGTAGGAGACGATCTCTAAATCGTCGTAATTGTGGAAGAACTCCCACTCGGGAAACCCGGGCATCTCGGCATAAGGACCCATATAAGCGAACACCATGCCGAAGCGCTCGAAAGCCGGATAGGCGCCTTGGCTGACGCTCTTGGCCATCCGCGCGCCGCCGTCTGGCTCGCCGGGCGCCGTAATCAGGGTCCCGTCCACGTTCCATTCGGAGCCGTGGTAACAGCAGCGGATGCCGGTCTCCTGGATAATACCGTATTCGAGCGACGCGCCGCGGTGGGCGCAATGGCGATGCAGAACCCCGATCGAACCGGACTTGTCGCGAAAGGCCACCAAATCCTCGCCCAGGATGCGGATGGCGCGCGGCACGTCGGTCAACTCCTCAGACAGGCAGACTGGCTGCCAGAAGCGGCGCATGTACTCGCCCATGGGCGTGCCTGGGTCGGTCTCGGTTAGTTCCGGATCATGGGGGGGCACGGCGGTCTTCTCGTAGCCGCTATAGGCACTGTTGCTACCACGGCTAAACTTTAGGTGTGCGTCCTTGGTGTCTTTGTTCATCCGTCGCGTCTCCAGTTGCTGCTCGCGCCAGTCGTCTGACAAAAGCAAAGGTCGGTGAGGAATGTACTGGTTTCGCGAAATTTCGCCAATGTCGAGGGCACGGCCGCACGAACAACCCGCCGGCGGTGACGCGGAACGATTGTGTCGCAAACGAATAAGTCATTTAAACAGCGTTGATCAAATATCGAGAACCAGAACTGGAGAAAGCGACCGGGCACAACAGATCAAGACGTCCCGCTCCCTTTCGTCGTCATTCAAAATGAGATCCTGGTGATCGGGTTCGCCTCCCAGATACCGCGTTCGGCAGGTGCCACAGAGCCCAGATTCACAACTGGTTTCAACTTCTATCCCGTTGTCCCTAAGCACTTCGACGATCGTGCGGCCCGGCGGTACCACGAAGACGGCATTGGTGCTATTGATTTTAACCTTGAAGACTGTGTCAGACAGGTCATCCATAGCGGTTGCCGCTCTGCCGTTATCTGTTGCGGCCTCTTCTCGCTCGGTCTTGAAATACTCAAAATGGCATCTGCCATCAGACCAATGGGCGGTGGCGGCCTCTACCGCCCCCATGAATGACGGCGGACCACAGTAGTATACGTGGGTTCCGGGGATTGGCTTTGCCAGATATGCCCTAAAATCGAAATTCCTATCCGGGTTACCTTCAACATGGTGAATTAGGCAGGCACTTTCGGTCGTTAATTCGTGACAGAAAGCAGTGCGGTCCGCGGAACGGGTGCAGTAGACGAGTTCGAAGTCTAAACCTTGGGCCAGGCAGTGATGAATCATCGCGCGGATTGGCGTAATCCCAATACCGCCAGCAAGGAACAGGTGACGTTCGGCAACAGGAGAGAGCGAAAAGTTGTTCCGCGGGGTCGATATGGTCAGCAACTGCCCCGGGCGCAGAATATCATGAACGGCAACCGACCCGCCGCTACCGCTCCCTTCCCTGAGAACGGCAAAGACATAGTGATGCGATTCTTGAGGGTCGCTGCAAAGCGAATATTGGCGGACCATGCCGTCTTTCAAAAAGATATCGATATGCGCCCCAGCACTAAAGGTTGGGAGCGCACCGCCGTCCTGCGCGACAAGCTCAAACGCATTGATATCCTTGGCAAGGTTGGTGATTGACCGGATACGGGTCTCGATACTTTTGCTGCTTGGTGTTGTCATCGTCGAATACTGTTCCGGATCCGGTAGCCGAACCTAGCTTAACAAGCTCGCCACCATTGTCGAAAATCGCTGTTCCGTGAAACACACTTTGCGAGGTGAAGAGGGTATCGACAGTTTATGACTGAGACAGATCATGGCGGGCGAAGGAATATCGAATTTCCCATGGCGAATATCGCAAAACCCAAATAACTGTGCATGAGCCAGAGCTAGCAGAATGTCCACTAAGGGTAAGTCTTCCCCGTAAGCCTAGGCAGCAACCACGTCTGGGAAAGAGCCTTAAACAAAACTCGTAGCCAAAGGTCCAGTGTCGAATGTATCACGGATGTGCCGACTTCATTCCCCAGCGCAATGTTTTTTCGGACAAATTTCAGATCCACGAAGCAAGATTTGTGGTTTAAAAAATTTTTGCGCCCGGTTGGGCTTTTAAACAGCCCGATACTTCGACGCTGCATATCATAGATGATTATCAAGTCATACCGGTATTTCCGGCATTTTTTAGAGCCATATAAACCGGGCTCAGTTTTTTGCTTCGGCCGCTATGCCATCGTTAGAGAGCCGAGATCATAGTGTTTGATTTCCGTGGTGACGTATCAACGGGACACGCCAGCTCCCCATCGCAACAATCCACGATCGATCTGCGACACGCACTACACTCGTAGTGGCCGTGGACGAATTTCATTCGAGCGGGTTAGCCACACAAGAGGTGCAGCGGTCGGTCATTTCAAAGAAGCCGCCTCTTCCAAAGAGGTTAACTCCTTGTATGACTTAACATTAAGATCTAGTTTTTCTGTCTCAAGGAATTGTACGAATGGTTCTGCGTAAACAACCCGCCGGTGTTCCCACCAAGTCTGAAAACCAGGCCTAGCAAAGTAAGTTAACATTAGCCTCTTCCAACCAATCCAGAGGTCTTGATCAAGATAACCTTTTTTCTGTTGATAAAACATATTTTCAAACATGCGAAAAATTTGGAAAAACATTTGTGATATACGTGCTTTTTCCTGATCGTTAAATTCATGGTAATTTTCTAGAGCGTCTACAAACATATGGGATAGCTCTGGGTTCCCAGCCAAATTATTATTCATAGTACCAAAGTCAGACACGATAGACTGGTAGGTAGATGTTCTTCCTGCTTCTGTGTTCTGCCGTATCTGAATAGCGAGATAAATCAAAGAGATGACTACAGCTATGCCGCTTATTATTGAGCCAATGCTGCCTAGTTGATCCAATTCCATTGCTGCACTCCTTTCTACTCAATGTGTCGCCCGTCAGTACAATCTGTCCTAAACAGGCCCGATACACAATTTGAGTGTCGGAATGCGGAGGAAACACGCTCCGGCTGGACGCGTGGCCAAGGAATTTCCTTTCTGCTAAACGCGCCTTTCCCATCGTTGCCGAAACTGCTGTTGCCAAATGTACGTCCTGACGAGCGAATAACCTGTTCTGATCCGGTAGAGTAGATAATTCGTCAACCATCTTTTCATGACGGTTCTGATGTGTCCTTCGTAGATCGTTAATTTTACAGCGATCTTGCTGTTGTCCGGCAGTTCCTTGGCTTTTCAGCTTAAAGTCTATGGCTTCGATTTACTGCAGTAATAGGCATGCCAGTAAGCCTTAGAGGCATTGTCCATTTCAATCTATTTTATGAGAAAAGGCGGTCTGATTTGGCGCTAAGTCTATGTAGAGGGATCCCTCAAAAGGCTTTGCCATTTTAACAACAGTGTACTGACGGCAGAATAACGGCGTGACACATATCGCGGGCGAAAGTATCCGTGAAAAAATCGAACTTCGGTGAGTGGGAAAAGTTTGGCAGCATCGTGCAGGCGCTCTCAACGAGGCAATCCGTAAAATTCGGTATCCAGCTAACCATGGTTTGGAGGGCCGCAGGCTGCACGAGAAATTGCCGCCTTAGTCGACATTAAGACTACGTACTTTAGGAACATCCTGCGCTGGAGGCAAAGAAGGTAATGCAGTTTTCGCCCATCACGATTAAACCTGTTAAAATAGATCGTGGCCTCAGCCGTGTTAGCCCATCACTGTTTCACTAAATTCGCAAAAACCTCCTTGTGGCGCATGCACCAGAAGGCGATATCAAATTTATCAACAGCGCGTGCTCTTGCAGCGGCACCCAAATCTTCGGTAAGCGGAGCTATTTCAACCATACCGGCTGCAATATCGGTAATCTCCGGGACGTGAATTGCCGTCCAGGATTGTTCGCAGTTCAGTG
>JAYYZV010000073.1:0-5894 GCA_036339975.1 Pseudomonadota bacterium
CAAGAAGGCTCGCGCCGTAGGAGACGACATGGACCACCTCATAACGATTTTTCTCGAAAACCTGATCCGCGTCATATTCGGATAGCGGCATGCGGGCGGTTAATATGGTACTAGCCGTTTTGCTGATTTCGCCTACCGCATACGCAGCTCTTCATTGAAAGACTGCTTCCTATAGCCGAAGAGGCCAGCTTTTCCTTTTATTAATCCGTTAGTACTCTCCAAAAATCACGTGAATTCAGCTCGCCCGCCGAGAACTCCTGAGATGCTGTCATCATCCATAATTAGGGTGATTTCCATTTTAATCAGATCGGTCCAGTCTAACGCCCAATTATGAAGCGCTTGCGCATCGTCAGTCTCACAAATAGCGAATCCTCCGGTACCATCTACGTTGTGGTATCGAGAGTGCATAGCTATTCCCTCCGGGGGCATGCCGCCCGTCTCCATAAACCTTTTGATTGTTGTATTTCTCATGTTGGGTGAGTGAGTCCAAGAAAGTTTGAAGAGCATATTAATCGCTTCCTGCTATGTATGAATCTGCCATCGTGCTCATTTAAAGCTATTTATTTTCTAAATGCACGAAACATCCCACATTGAAATGCCTGCTAATGCACGTCGGTCGCTAATGTAGCGGCATTAAATCACTCGTAACCTATTGAAAACAAATGAAACAGAAACGATCACAGACGCGGCGCTACTTCTTGAACCCAGAGGCTTTAATGGCGGCTAAATAAACAATTAACGGAATGCTAAAGATCAACCATTCGAGCGCGGCGTCCCCCGCTTCATAGCCCAGACGAAAATACGTCCACGCCCCATATCCGAAGCCGGATACGGAAAGCACATAGCAAACAATTAAAAGTTTTCGATTTATCATCTAGGTTATCTGCCGACTCACCTTAGCGGAAAACACCGGAAAACTTCCCACCCGCGAGTAGATAAAGTCCGGCCAGTACAAGGCCGATCCCGGCGAGACGGCCAAAATCGGCAACTACCGGTTTGAATAACGCCGGGAACGTCCCCGCAAGTGCTACCGACAGAAGAAACACCAGCATACTGGAAGTAGCGTACATGACCGGCGGCAAGCCGGGGTTCGGTGCAAGCCCAATTGCCTGAAACAGGGAACCGTTGGCGAGCGCGCCGAATACCGCGCCGATCAAAAGGATAACCGCCAGTAACGGTGATGGCGGTAAGATCTCTCCGCTTCGTCCACTCAGCGAGAGATACACAACAATACTGACTGCTGTGGCACCAAAATACCACGCCAGAAAGACGAGCGGATCAATCCCAAAACGGAACTTCATAAAAGGTATCGCAATAAACGACGGCACTATACAAAGCGTCGCCAAAATGGATTTGCTGAACCAGACTTCCATGTGACTCTCCTGCGGAATATGCCACGTGAGTGTTTCAGGACTGGTGCCGTTTGTCACCTGCGCGCGATGGATAATGAAACAATCAGGATCTCTATATCTTCAGGGCGCGGTGGCCGTCCCCGGCGTCACTTGCCGAAGCTACCCCTTACTTTCGCGCCGCCGAGATTACTTCCAGTATATGTTCCGGAGTAAATGGTTGCCTGCTTACCTGCGCGCCGAGCGGCCGCAAAGCATCGTTGACGGCACACCACAAAGCCGCGATGGCGCCAATGGTGCCGCTCTCGCCGATACCATTGGCACCAATTTCGGTATCAGTCAGAGGAGTTTCAACATGCCCGATTTTTATATCGGGCATTTCGGCGGACATAGGTAACAAATAATCCGCCAACGATGCATTCAGTAACTGACCGGTCTCGTCATACTGACTATGCTCGAATAACGTATTGCCGATACCCTGGATGACGCCGCCCCGTATTTGCTCATCGACCATCAACGGATTAACCACACGGCCGCAATCATCAGCCACCCACCACCCCAGAAGCTTTATGAAGCCGGTATCCACATCGACCTCCACATGAGCACCCTGGACGCCGTTGGCCACGTAATAAGGTGTATCGGGCACGTGGTGGCGTGTAACCATCAACTCTGGCTGACTGCCACTCGGAAGCGTATCCTGACGGAAGTATCCAACCTTGGCGAGTTCCGCTAGATCCATTCGGGCTTCGCCGGAGGCCACGTCACAGATTTCACCTTTTTCAAGGGTCAGTGCCTCGGCCGAAGTCTGAAGAACAGATGCGGCAAGATCGAGAATATTTCCCTTTAACGCCTTTCCCGCCTGCAGGGCTGCCTCTCCACCCATAGCCATCCCTCGCGACGCCCAGGCACCGCCTCCGTAAGGGGTCGTGGCACTATCTCCAGCGATAACATCGATGGCATCCATCTCGATACCCAGTTGGTCGCCAACAATCTGTGCGATACCCGTCAGTGTGCCCTGACCCTGATCGGTCACGCTGGTCATAACTCGAACGACGCCAGATGGCTCAAGTTTCACAGTGCAGCCATCCTGCGTGGATACCCGGGCCCCGGAAGGACCATAATAAACTGGACCGAAGGCCGCCGCCTCCACAAAAGTCGCAACACCCACACCACGCCAGACGTTCCGCTCGCGCTGTGCAGACTGGTCAGCCCTCAAACTTTCGTAATCCATAATATCGATGCAGGTGTCGAGACAACGGTGCAGCGACATCGATTTCACCGCGTATCCTCCGACGCTCACGAGCGGATAATCTTCATCCCTGTGGTAATTGATGCGGCGAAATTCAACTGGGTCCATTCCTACCTTCGCCGCCGCCTGGTCCACTAGGACTTCCGTCACTGTGCACCCGATTGGTACGCCGACACCTCGGAACATTCCAACGATACCTTTGTTAACGTACGCGACCCTCGTGCGGGCGTGGTAATCTGTTAGCGCATACGGTGCCGCAGCGCAGGTAATCGCCATCATTCCCTCAGCCAAACCGAACCGGATATATGCCGTGTAGGGGCCAACAGATAAGGCATTCTCAAAATCCATCGACGTGATTTTGCCATTCGCATCGACACCTATCTTCGCCGTGCCAAGGTGATCTCGGGTCTGGCAATCAGCAACGAAGGACTCCAACCGGTCAGCAGTGAACTTGACCGGTTTTTCTAGGATCTTTGAAACGGCCGCAACGGCAAGCTCTTCACCATGGACATTAATCTTCAAACCGAAACCGCCGCCGATATCCGGCGTGATCACGCGTACCTTGTGCTCCGGTATTCCGAGGTGACGAGAAAATACATCCTGCATTTGATAGGGCGATTGGTGCGAGTGGTGAACGGTCAGCCGTTCTTCGACCTTATCCCAGTGGGCAAGAATTGCGCGGCCTTCAAGTGTAACCGCAGTATGGCGACCGAATTCAAAGTCCTGCTCCACGGTAAAATCAGCCGCCGCAAGGGCAGTCGCGGCATCGCCGGTAACCGTGGTGTGTTCGAAGCATTGGTTGTCGCCAAGTCCCGGATGAATCGGCGGCGATGATGGGTCCAGCGCCTCCATAATATCCATTACTGGAGGCAGTTCTTCGTAGTCGACTACAACCAAGTCGGCACCGTCCTCAGCCTCGGCACGTGAGGTGGCAACTACCGCCGCAACTGGCTCACCCTGATAACAGACGTGATCGACAGCCAGGGCGTGTTGCGGTGCGGATTTATGTCCTGGACGATGGGCCGCAACGGCAATCATCGGTTCACAAACCTCCGAAACCTCAGCCCCCGTGACTACACGAACTACACCGGCAGCACTCTCCGCCGCCGATGTATCGATCCGGTTAATGAGCGCATGACCGTGAGCACTTCGAACAAAGGCAATATGGAGCATATGGGGAACGGAAATATCATCCGTGTAGCGCCCCCGTCCGTGGATCAGCCGTTTCACATTCTGACGGGTTATCGCCTTACCAACCAGTCCGTTATTGACGTCCACATCGAGCGTAGTCACGTCGCGGCCCTTTTCTTCATGGTTTGCTCAACCGCATCTACGATAGCCTGGTATCCGGTGCACCGGCACAAATTACCGGAGAGATGATCGCGGATAGTATCGCGATCGGGGATACCGCCCGCCGCCAAAAGCTCAGCAGAAGTGATAATCATTCCCGGAGTGCAGTACCCACATTGCGCGGCATTCCGAAGTTCAAATTCAGCCTGCAGGTCGGCGACTTCACCACTGTCGGAAAGACCTTCAATTGTGACAACCTCCGCGCCGTCCGCCTGCGCGGCTAGCATCAAGCAGCCACGCACCGCAGCACCGTCTACCCGCACAGTACACGCCCCGCAAACACCATGTTCGCATGCAAGGTGGGAACCGGTCAGTTCCATGTCGAGACGCAGAAAATCAACAAGATGCCGGCGGACAGGAACAGTTTTCGTCACCCGAGAGCCATTAACAGATAGAGATATCTCTATTTTCTCTTCTTCCATGGCCCATATTCGCACCTGAGCCGCCACAGGGAAAGACGGGAAAAGGTTGTTTTAACCACTCAAAGCTCGGAAGATCCCGAAAATATAAAATATGGAGGCTATGGTGAATATACAATCAACCGACAATGGTGCAGGCTTTCCAAAGCCTGACCCAAATTCCGAGAATGCCCGTGCGATTACGGCCGATGAATACTTCCAACGTGTCCGGCATAACCACGTGCGCGGCTGCAAGTGGGACGGAGACGACTGGAAGGAGTTACTTGAAGAACTGGGTCGAGACCCCATCCGTCATGCCGAACGCCGTTTTGTCGCCCTAGTAAACGAGGACCACAGCGAACTTTCCGGTGCATCCCCAGGTACATTCATCGGCATTCAAATGATACATCCGGGTGAACATGTTCCTAACCACCGACATAATTCGGTCGCTATCTATCACTACTTGCAAGGGGTGGGCGCAACCACGGTGGAAGGCACGCGATACGAATTCAAAGCCGGCGATACGATCGTCTGCCCGGCATGGGCCTACCACGAACACGAAGCTGCCGGCGAAGAGGACGTCATCATGTATGTTGTGCAGGATATGCCAGAAATGGCGGCCAAACGAACACTGTTTTTCGAAGAGCCCGTGGGTGTTGAGAACGTTCGTCACATGGTTCAGGGCACCAGCAAATCATGGAGCGCCACTCGGGATCCGGATGCAGAATAACTGGGGGTAACCGTGATACGAGAAACACGCAAACCAGAAAAGAAGGGGGTCGGCAAGTAGCCGGTGTTTGCACTAACCATGTTTAATCTCGACCCAAAACTAGCCGCAGATACGGTCGACATCTGCGAGCTTAATCTTTGCCGCGTCCTGTTAATGAACGATGCTCGTTATCCTTGGTTAATCCTTGTTCCGGCACTGTCCGACTTAACTGAGATCGGAGATCTTGAACGTGACGACCGCATCCGCCTTTCAGACGAGGTCAATGCTGCAGCCACTACATTAAAAATTCTCTATAAACCACTAAAGATGAACATCGGCGCCTTGGGGAATATTGTACGCCAGTTACATATACACATCATAGGCCGTAACGAACTTGACCCAGCATGGCCTGGACCAGCGTGGGGCCACAGCCCACCTGAACCTTATGCACCGGAGGCTCTTGAACGGCGGACCCAGGAGATCACCGGGAAAATCGGTTTTTTACCGGCGAGATGACATTGGGGTATTCACCCCTACGACAAAGGCAATAAAAGAAAGAGAGTTCTAGAGATCATTTAATCGTGAACGTCGTCTCTAGCAGCTTTCGTTGCCGTAACATCCAAGATCCCGGTATCTTTCAACTTAACACGGTACACATCCTCCGCGCGCGATCTACTGATGTAACCGGACGCAACGTCACCCGCAACTGCGTCGACATCTCGGTCTTGAGGCCTTCCAAAACCTCCGCCGCCCCCGGTTTTTAGCCTAAATCTGTCACCCTTCGCGAGCGGTATGGTTCCTTTCAACACTCGCTGGGACAAACCATCAGACTTTTCTAC
>JAYYZV010000074.1:0-7491 GCA_036339975.1 Pseudomonadota bacterium
CCAATCCGAGCGTGTTTGTTTTTAGAGTTTCTTGAAGAAACAAAATATCAGGCCGAATTTTTCTTGCTTGTTCCTCTATCAGTTGAATTCGGTGTGTGTAAGCCCCTTCTCCCTTCCAGGTGTTTAAAGTTGCTATAGTGACTGATTTTGAGTTCATCTTAAAACACGATTTATTCATTTTTTTGAATTAGCTTCCAGGCAAAGGGACTAATAAACCAGAGAGGGCGGCGAGCAAAACAAATAGCCAGGGTGGTACTTTCCACATGGATAAGAGAAGCAAACCGATGACCACAGTGGCGAAGTCGACGATGTTTTGAACGGTTGATGTCCAGACCGGCGTGTAGAAAACCGCAAGAAGCAGGCCTACGACTGCCCCATTCACCCCGCTGAGCGCCGACCGGACGCGCGCATGTGACCGCAGCACGTCCCAATAGGCCAGGGCAGCACCCAGCAAAAGGAAGGACGGTAGGAAGGTGGCGACAATTGCAATGAGACCGCCGGTCCAACCACCTAGATAGCTCGCGCCCGGATCTATCACATTTCCCAAGTAACCTGTCAGTGCAAACATGGGGCCCGGGATTGCTTGGGCTGCTCCATACCCGGCGAGAAATGTATCGGCCGATACCCAGCCGGTCGGCACCAACTCGGCTTCTAGCATGGGCAGCACCACATGCCCCCCACCAAAAACCAACGATCCGACACGATAGAAACTTACAAATGCCTCCAAGTTCCCGGAAGACAACGTCTGGGTCAGAAGAGGGAGACCGAGAAGCAGGGTCAGAAAAACTATAAACAAAATTGCGCCCAAAAACTTGCTGCCGCTCCGCATAGTTGGGGGTTCGATGTTCGAAGAATCCTCTCGGATCACTAATGCCCCAGCAAGGGCTGCCAACGCGATCACCAGTATCTGTTGCCATGCCGAGGTGGCAAATAACATGGCCACGCAAGCCAACACTGCAAAACTGGCCTGAGTTGCCGTACCGCAGGCACTGCGAGCCATGCTCCATAGCGCATTTGCGATGATTGCGACGGCGGCCAGCTTTAATCCATGAATTACCCCCTGACCGGCAGGCGTCTGAGCAAAGGATAAGCCGAATCCTAATGTTATCATGATGATCAAGGCAGGTGTCGTGAAGCCGAGCCAAGCCGCAGTTCCCCCGACCCAGCCACGCTGCATCATGCCAATAGCAATTGCAGTCTGACTGGAGGAAGGACCTGGCAAAAACTGGCATAGCGATACCAGGTCGGCGTAAGCGCGTTCATCAATCCATTTTAGTCGATTAACAAATTGGATCCTAAAATATCCGAAATGGGCAACCGGACCTCCAAAGGCGGTTGCACCAAGCATGAAGAAAATTAGGAATATTTTGAGGACGCCTGGACGGTCGTCGATTTGCATATCAATTCCTTAGGGATGCGGCTTCAGACGCGACCAGTCGTCCCACGGGCTGTCGCGATAAGCGTATTTAGGACCATCATACATAAAGTCGTGATAGTGTATCGCCACAGCGTCGGCATCGATTTTGACGATAGCGTAAGCTGGCGGCTCGTGACTGCCTTGCAGTGAAACCGCTCTCATGTCGAACCAGGTCTGGTGGTTCATGGCTCTTACAGTACTCACTGGTATTCCGAGCCAGCTCCCCGCCATTGGCCGGTGCACGTGACCGAAGAACAGGTGACGAATTTTTAGGCGGTGTGGCTCGACCACGTCCCTGAAATCCGTCGCCTGCTGAAGTCCGATATCATCTAATGCTGGGAGATGGACGGGAAACGGCGGATGGTGCATGAAGAGAAAGACGTCGCGGTCGGCTGTTTCAAGGGTATCCGCTAGCCAGGCGCAACGGTCGGGCGTGTAGTGTCCGACATGAGTGCCAGCGAGAACGGTATCTAGAAATACAAACCTGCCTATGGTCGTGTCATGCACCGATTGTATATAGCCATTGACGTCCGCCGACTGCTCCGGGAAATGGCTGCGGAATGCATCTCGCGCGTCATGATTACCGATGAGCAATTGGATCGGCATGGTCAACCCGCTCAACACGTTGGCAAGATGGGCAAATGCTTCGGGTTCACCCCAGTGAGTCAAGTCGCCAGTTATTACCACCATTTCCGCGTCGTCGTGGTGAGCGTTGATATCCGACACCGCGGCGCGGAGAGAAACCGCCGGATCCAGTCCGTAGAGCCTTTTGCCGGGAGGCACGAAATGGGTATCGGTCAGATGAATGAATTTCATAAGCTGGTCTTTCTTTAGATTGGAGGGAGAGGACGCAGTAGCCCTCTCCCGTCATTTCGCTTTTTTTATTTTCGCGGAAGCAGGCTAGTCACTTCCTCGACCATCTCTTCCTGCAGTTCTTTCATGTCGTCCTGTTCACCGATGACGATCTTTTCGATACCGTCATAGATAACCTTGGTGACGGCTAGCCCCTTGTCGCCGGGATAGGCAAGCCAGTCGCGCAGCAGCGGCAGCTGACGCACGGCGGTTTCCTTGTTCGGGTTCCGCTTGTAAAAATCGGCGAGGATGATTTCAGTGGCTGCCTTGTTCGGCGGCATGTAACCGGTTGTTTCAGCCACCGCGGCTGCACCCACGCCCGACGTGATGAACTTCAGAAACTTCCATGCCGCGTCGAGCCGCTTGGGATCCTTGGAGGTGGAGACGAGCATCGCCGCGTTGCCACCTGCCGGCAGGCCCTTGGGCTTGCCGACGATGCCAGGGAACTCGGCTGTTTTCAATTCGAAATCGCCTTTGGCTCGCTCCACCGCGCCAAGCGCCGAGGTCGACCAGAACATCATGCCAATCTGCCCCGCCGAGAACGACGCCAGGCCGTCTTTCCACGATAGGTTTTTCATTTTGCAGCCCCGGAAGATCGACTTCATCGTGTCAAGCGCAACACGACCTTCTTTACCGTCGAAGTTGAATTTGTTGCCTCTTACGATCGGCGCGTCCTGCGACCACATCAAGGCTTGGACGAACCAATTACCGGTGATGTTCCAGCCCCAGAAGATCGGGTTTTGAATGCCGCCAGCCCTCAGAGTTTTGCAAGTGGCGATGACTTCCTTCCAGGTGGTTGGAAGCTTCTTGATACCCGCCTTCTTCATCAGGTCCATGTTGTAGTACCCGACGGGGAGCGAAATCGAGAAAGGTAAACCGTATACGCTGTTGTCGAATTTGGATAGCGAGAGCATCGCCTCGTGGTAGCCATCCTTCTCGAAGTTAGCCTCTTTTGCAATAAATGGTTCAAGAGATTTCGCAATACCCTTTTCGACCAGAACCTGCTGACGGTTCAGTCCCTGCATGGTGACGTCAGGCAGGTCGCCTGCGACGGCCTCACGCAGGATTGTGTTGGTTGCATCTTCATAAGACTCGTACGTCGCCCGATATTTTACGTTGATATCCGGATGAGCCTTTTTGAAATCCTTCATGATTTTCTCGTAAGTCACATCAAACAGATGACTATATGGGTAGGCCACCTCAATATCGACGGCATGCGCGGGTGCGCTGAGCAGCAACGCGCCCGTAACAAGTGATAACAGTTTCTTCATCTCTACTTCTCCTTTTGTGGTGGAAGCCCCTTTCCTGGCGCTTCCGGTTTGCCCATGTTTCGGGGTGGCGAACCCGGCCGGAAACCGGTTACTTCATCCCGGTCAAGGTGATTCCTTCGATAAATCGCCGCTGCGCCAGCAGGAACGCAACGATCAGCGGCGTGACGATGATGGTGGCAGTCGCCATCATGGGGCCCCAGATGGAGCCATCAGCGTCTCCCTTGAATTCGCGCAGTCCAAGCGGCGGGGTATACAGTTCTCGGTTCCCAGTAATCGCGATGCGCGGCCAGAAATAATCGTTCCAATGCGCGACCACCGAGAAGATTGCAAAGGCCAGCAGCGCCGGAATCGCGGTCGGCAGCATTACCTTCCAGACAATCGAAAATTCGGTCATCCCGTCCATTCGCGCCGCGTCTATCAGGTCGTCGGGAACGGTCATGAAGAACTGGCGCATCAGGAATATCCCGAACACGGATATCGTCCAGGGGATGACGAGGGACGCATAGGTATTCGTCAATCCGACCTTCGCCAGCATGATGTAGATCGGCAGCGCAATGGCATGGACCGGTATCAGCAGACAGAACATCACCATCGCGAACACTGCGTCGCGCCCCCAGAATCTGAGCTTAGCCAGAGCATAGGCACAGGGCAGCGCGATCACGATCTGGATCAGGAAAATCGACGCCGTGACAATAACGCCGTTGAGCAGATAACGGACAAGCGGCGCCTTTTTGAAGGCCTGCGTATAGTTGTAGACGGCCGGTGTCTCCAGGCACGCATCGGGAGGGTTGCCCAGCTTGACACAGTATTCATTGACCATCTGCTGCTGCGCGCCGAAGAACCCGCCTGTATTGGTCTCGATCTCGCGCGGCGATTTGAACGAATAGCTGAGCATCACGTAGAACGGCAGGATCACAACCAATGCACCGAGTATCAGCACTGCATGGCGTAACGCTTCGCTGGTGCGGGAAGTCCGTCCGGTCACGAGTAATGCACCCGTTTTTCGACCAGGTACCGCTGGCCAAAGGTGAGCAGCAGAACGAAGATCAGGAACACAACCGTGATCGCCGACCCCATACCCATCAGGTTGTGCTGGATAGCTTTCTCATAGATAGCGAACATCATCACGAAAGTGGATTTTGCCGGTCCGCCCTCGGTAATGGCCTCGACGGTGTCAAAAACCTGGAACGACCGGATGGTAGAAATCGTCACGACGAACACGGTGGTCGGGCCAAGCATCGGCCAGGTGACGAGGCGGAACCGGTCCCAGGCCGACACCGCGCCATCCATTTCGGCGGCGTGGTAAAGCTCGCGGGGGACCGATGTCAGCCCTGCCAAGTACAGCACCATGTTGAACCCGAAAGCCTGCCAGATGCCGATGAAGGATATCGTCCACATGGTGTAGGTCTTGTCGCCGAACCATAGTGGAAAGCCATTGCGGCACCCGTTCGCGTACCAGCTTTTTGCGGAGTTCGTGCCGGGAATCCAGCTCCAGGAAAAAAAGTGCTCCGGCCACGCCCCACAGCCGGAGGCAAGGGTCTTGTTCACCACGCCGAGGCTCGGATGAAGCGAGAATTCCCAGACGATCGCCATCGCCAGTAACGCCGCCATGACGGGGAGGAAGTAGATCGTCTTGTACAGATCGCCGAACCGTGCCACCGAATTGATCAGCAGCGCGGCGCCAAGCCCGAGCGCGATCGAAATCGGTACGACTACGCCGACATAGGTGCCGGTCGCGATCAGCATCTTTTCATAGGTCGTGCGGCTGACAATGCGGTCATAATTTTTTAATCCGACCCAGGCGAAATCCGTATTCCCAAGCGAATAGTCGGTAAAAGAGATAGCTGCCGCAACGAACACCGGCAGGATCAAAATGACGATCATCAGAATGATCGCGGGCGTAACGAACCAGTATCCGGCCGATGCCGTTCGAGCCACCATGGGATCAGGCGGCGACGAGAGGCATGCGTCGTCCATCCTCACCGAACACGATGGGCGTGCCGGCCGTAGCGCGAAGATAAATCTCGTCCCCTGGTGAGATATGGCTGACCGCGGAGGGGTGAAACCGGGCGACGATCCGGTGATTAGACCCGTTGATGTTGCCATGCAGGAAGAAATCGGAGCCCAGGTTTTCCTTGTGCGTCACCATGAACGGCCAACCATCGTTTTCTAGCCCCGGCGCGATCTCTAGATGTTCCGGGCGAATGCCAACCGATACGTCGCAATTGGCGGCGTGCAGCCCCTGGTGTAGCGGCGTGCCGTAGGCCGTGACGCGGCCACGCGAGTCCGCCCGGCCCGGAATGATGTTGATCTTGGGGCTGCCGACGAATTCCGCGACGCGGATATCCTGGGGATCGCCATACACCTCGTCGGGCGTGCCAAGCTGAACGATTAGCCCGTCGATCATCACTGCCATCCGGTTCGACATGGTTAGGGCTTCGGACTGATCGTGGGTGACATAGACAAAAGTCGTGCGCAGGGACCGGTGCAGGTCCGACAGCTCAGCCCGCATATGGACGCGCAGCGCGGCGTCAAGGTTCGACAGGGGTTCGTCCATCAGGAAAGCCGTGGGCTTGCGAACCATTGCGCGCCCAAGCGCTACGCGCTGCCTCTGACCGCCGGACAGCTGTCCCGGCTTGCGGTTGAGTAATGGCTCGATCTTCAGGATCGCCGCCGTTTCCTCGACTATGCCGTTTAATGTATCCATCCGTGCGCCGTGGCCAGGCATCGCTCGGCCTATGAGCGGCAGGCGCTGGTAGAACGACAGGTCGCGCAGCAGCAGCGGCGTTAGCATGTTCTGACGGACCGTCAGATGCGGATACAGCGCATAAGATTGGAACACCATCGCGAGGTCGCGTCGGCTGGCGCGCACGTTGTTTACGCTCTCGCCAAGTATTTTGACGTCACCGTCGGTTTGGTCCTCAAGACCCGCAATGATTCTCAGCAATGTCGATTTTCCGCAGCCGGACGCACCGACGAGAGTAAGAAATTCTCCATCTGCAATGTCGAGGTCGATGCCCCTTAGCACGGGCGTCTGACCAAAATTTTTCGTTATTCCACTCAGCCTTATAACCGACATTACTCCATCTCCAGACTGTCACACTGCAGAAGTAACGTTACGGTTAGATGACTAGCGAGTGACCGTTTTATTACCCTTTCATTAATAAAGTTGACTATCCAGAGACAAGAAGGAGGATAAAGTCTCGGAAGTGCCTGGCGTTGCGGCGGCGATTACCATTAGAGTGTTATACAAAAAATTATTATCTTTAATCGGAGTCATGGAGAGCCTTGGCCATTGATCTACCATGCGATAACAAAAATTCATTTTTTACAAAACCGTCACAGTTCTGTAGCAGTTTCGTTTTATTTTGGAGGGAATATTCCTACGTTGGATCCCCAACAGTCCAACGCTCGACAAACTAAGCCCCAGCAATGCTGGGGCTTTTTTTTCTCAATTTCGCTTCACGATCGTTAATCACTTTTCAGTCTTTCAGCACCTCAACGTACCAGATTATTCTAATAATTTTAAATTAGAAAAGAGGCCTTAACCCACTATTATTTTTGCTGCCGATACCATTTTAGCTTTTCACCAAATCTGGTCACTACAACGATTTCTGATTTACTCTTAATGACAATTCCTCCGGTTTTTCTTTTCGCTCGCTGTACCGATTGGTTAGAAAATCTAAATTATCACGGGTCATAAGTGTAAACTTCAAAAGTTCTTCCATAACATCTACGACGCGGTCATAAAACGGTGAGGGTCGCATTCTGTTATTCTCATCGAACTCTAAAAAAGCTTTTGGGACCGATGATTGATTTGGTATGGTTAAAAGCCTCATCCATCGGCCGAGGATACGCATTTGATTTAATGCATTAAAGCTCTGAGACCCCCCATTTACTTGCATCAAAGCAAGAGTTTTTCCCTGGGTAGGCCTAACCCCTCCAAGATCT
>JAYYZV010000075.1:0-10812 GCA_036339975.1 Pseudomonadota bacterium
AGGCTAAATCCCCCATACCATCGAGCCAGTCTGGGGTGTCAGAGCGGCCCCAGCCTGGATGGCTGGGTATCGGGACCGAATAGTGTTCGGAGTGGCGGTCCATATAAGGCATCCAGTTATGCGCTCCCCCCGCACCATGGAGGAATACCAGCGCTGGCCCATCGCCGCCTTTAAGCACCTCAATACCGCATCCGGCGATCGAGATCCGT
The DNA here is from genome assembly GCA_036339975.1 of Pseudomonadota bacterium. Classification (GTDB taxonomy): domain Bacteria; phylum Pseudomonadota; class Alphaproteobacteria; order MPNO01; family UBA830; genus UBA830. The sequence goes on from JAYYZV010000075.1 coordinate 210, forward strand.
TCGGAGGAATGCTCCGTCATGTCCCACCTTAGTTTGTTGACAGAATATTTAGTTAGGTACCTTACTATTATATGCCACGGCAGCGCTCAACGAAAATTAAGAGATATTCACGATGTTGCCATTCGACAAAAATTTTGGCCAATAGAGAATCCCGATGATCGCCGAAGAAAACACCCGTACTGAGAAAACGAGTTCAGTGACAAACTCGCCAAAGTTGACCCTCTCTACGAAAGGCCAAACTCTATGCAGTTTCCGCCCCATAATAGAGCATGGAGACATGCTTCGCCTCAGCGAAGAATAGCCACCGTTCAACCACCACGCCTACAGAGACAGAAACCGCAGCGAGTAACGTACCGGAAATGGAGATAAACGAATCCGCGTTGCTCGTGAGCCCTGTCAGGATGATCGGGATCAGGAAATATGTGAAGAAGCAAACGCGGCGTAGCTTTTGCACGTGCTTTCGAGCGATAGAAAACCCCATTTCGCGCTGTACGAAATTTTCCGTCATGGTCGGTGGGTCTAGTAAACGCACCTTGCCAAGATCCATCAAGCTGGTCGCGCTTTCGACCGTCACTGGACCATTCTGCGTATCGATACTCCGCCAATATTTTCGTTTGACATAAAAGGTCAAGAACAATGCAACGATCACGACAAGCGCGACTTCTGGGCTCTGGTATCCGAACATCTGCGCAAGCGTGTGGAACCACACCGATCCAGACAGTAGCGCAAAGCAAAGGTAGCTTGGCACCGTCAACTTGTTGTGCCAGGCGTTAATGGTCCGAAGTGTTGCATAGATCATGCCTGTGGAATGCACGGTGAGCAGGCACATCATTGACAGCACGGCGGCGATGAAACCGTATTTTCCGTCTAGCGAACCAACAAATACCCAGCCCCAGGCAGTAAGAACCAACGGTATGTATGTTGCAGTCGCCAAAACACCCTCGCGGGATAGCCAAGACGACTTCCACTGGCTGTAAGCGCGCCACGCCCGTTCAGGGTGTCCGAGATGGACCGTCGATGACAGAAGCCCACCTGTTACCAACAACGTGCCGAGACTGAGGCCGATTGCGCCGAACCATGGATCGGTGGGTACGCCGTTCATGGCCCCAAAAAGCGCCATCAGGAAGATCAGCCCGTAGCCGGCACCGGACGCTGTGGTAAAGAATATGACTGAATAGGCAGGATGCATGACGTTACGCGGCTACCGTGACAGGACCCGATCGATCCAGCGCAGGAACTTATTGTCCCCATCTGGTGCGAGGTCGGCGAGCGGTTTCAGGGACGCGCCGACGCCCGACGGTCCCTGCTCTTTTTTTGCGGCCCTGGGTGGCAGATATCGGTTGACCGGCTTGTAGCCAAGCTCCGGCATCAGTTCTCTGCCGCTGCGTTCGGCTACAAGCTGCGAGACTTCGGAGTCCGGGTCACCCAGGTCGCCGAAATGCCGGGCGCTGGCGGGGCAGGTCGAAACGCAGGCGGGCACCCGGTCTTTTTCCTCCAAGTTCTTGTTGTAAATCCGATCTATGCATAGCGTACACTTCTTCATCACGCCGGCATCGTCATCGTATTCCCGCGCACCGTAAGGGCATGCCCAAGAACATAGCTTGCATCCGATACAGGCATCCTCGTTGACCAGCACGATACCATCTTCTTCGCGTTTGTAGGACGCGCCTGTTGGACACACGATAACGCAGGCGGCATCTTCGCAATGCAGGCAGGAGCGCGGGAAATGAACTGTGCGGCTGTCCGTGCCTTGGCCCGCTTCGAAGGTATGAATGCGGTTGAACCACACTCCATTGGGATCACTACCATAGGGGTTGTGATCCGGCAGCGGTGCGGAATGTCCGCCTGTATTCCATTCCTTGCAGTTCACCGCGCAAGCGTGACAGCCAACGCAGGTGTCAAGGTCTATCACCAGGCCAAGCTGCTTATCGCCGGGCTCCGGACGAGGAGGTAGAAGGGTCATACGTTGCCACCGTCGTTGCCGTTGCCCGAGCCGAGGCGTGTAGGTTTAAAGAATCCACCATAGCGGAGGATGTTGTCGCGCAACGAGTGCTCGCCGTGCCGCGGCAGCGTATCGAACTGAGGGAACGTGGTTTCATCCGCTGCGTCTCCCGAATCCGCTTTTTCGATGCGGACCCGGAGATCGTACCACGCCGCCTGGCCCGTCACCGGGTCGGAATTTGAATAGCGGTAGCCATTTTCTTTTGGTGGCAGTAATTCGGAAATGATGTGGTTGAGGAGAAAGCCCTTTTTTGCTTCCGGCGCGTCCGGGTCGAGGTTCCATGAGCCTGACCGCTTACCGATCGCGTTCCACGTCCACACTGTATCGTGTTGCGTTCCTTCCATCAGGCGAATTTGCACTTTGATCCGGCTGTGATGGCTGATCACCCATACCCAGTCGTCGTCTTTCAGCCCTTCCAACTCCGCCTTAGTACGGTTCATGTAGAGACGATTGCTGGTATGGATCTGGCGCAGCCAGGCATTTTGCGAGCCCCACGAATGGTACATCGCCATCGGGCGCTGGGTCAGCGCGTAGTATGGGTATTCGTCCTCGATCCCGTCCTGGGATTCTAGCGGCCGGTACCATGTCGGCAATGGGTCGAAATAGCCCCCGACGCGGACCCTGTGCTCTTCCGGCGGATTGATGTCACCATAGCCCTGTGCCGCCAAACGAAATTTTTGGAGGGGTTCGGAATAAAGCTGCATCACGATCTGGTCGGCGGATCCGATCCAGCCGGATGCGGCAGCGTATTCCAGATAATCCTTATTGGCATGCTTGTAATAACGTTGGTTTTCAGGGAACTCGTGGCTCCAAAAACAGCCGTTCTCGATATAGCGGTTCAACTGGTCCGGGTTGACTGCTCCGGTGCCGTCGCAGTCGCCGTTCTTGCCGCGCCAGCCGGCAAGCGGTCCGATCCCGGGGGAGCGCTCATGGTTGATCAGATAATCAGGATAGCCGCCCGGGTATTTGGGTGTCCCGTCTTCATTGGTCATGCCCGGAAGTCCTAGGCGGGCCCCAAGGTCGAGCATCACCGACTGGAAGGCGCGCACGTCGCGGTCGGGTTGCACGACCGGCTGGCGGATGGCATCGGCCGGACCGTCGGCGGAACAGATCGGCCGATCGAGCAGCGAAATGCAGTCCCAGCGTTCCAGGTAAGTGGTGTCGGGCAAGATAATGTCGCAATAGGGCACAGTTTCCGACCAGAATGCGTCGGAATAGACTATGAAGGGAATTTTGTACTCACCGGTGTCCGTGTCGCGGTCGGTCAGCATCTCCATAATGCCGGACGTGTTCATCGATGAATTCCACGACATGTTGGCCATAAACATGAATAGCGTGTCGATCGGGTATGGATCGCCCTTCCAAGCGTTGGTTATCACCATGTGCATGAGCCCGTGGGCGGAGACTGGTGCTTCCCAGGAATAGGCCTTGTCGATACGTTGCGCGTTTCCTTTATCGTCCACCAGAAGGTCTTCAGGGCCGGTGGGGAAGCCAAGCGGAGGTCCAGGTAGTGGCGTGTTGGGTTGCACCTGTCCCGGCCTACCAGCTGGTTTCTGAGGCGGGGGGCAGGGGCGCGGAAAGGGTGGCTTATAGCGGAACCCACCCGGGACATCGATCGTGCCGAGCAACATTTGCAGCACGTGGATCGCGCGACAGGTATGGAAGCCGTTCGAATGGGCGGAGATACCTCGCATCGCATGCATTGCAACAGGGCGGCCGATCATTCGCTCCTGTTTGCGACCGGCCCAGTCTGTCCATTCTACTTCGAGAACGATTTCTTTATCGAAGGCAGCTTGTGCCAGCTCCGCTGCTATGCGTCTTATATGATGCGCTGGTACCCCGGACCGCAGGGCTGCTGCTTCCGGGCGGTAGGTGGTGTCCATGTAGCGGTCGGCCATCAGTTGGAACGCCGGCACTGCTTTGCGCCCGTCTTGAAGCGTGAATTCGCCGACGACTTTAGGCGCTACGCCGGCAAGCCGAGCGTCGGCAACCTGTCCCGTATTATCGTCCCAACAAAGTGGTTCGCCGTTCGGCCCGCGGGCGAATAGCCCGTTATCGTCCGCACCTGGATCGCGGATTACCAGCCACGGAGCGTTAGTGTAACGCACCAGGTAGTCCAGATCGATCTTGTCGGCGTGCAGCAATTCGTGGATTAGCGCCATAACGAAGGCACCGTCGGTGCCAGGCTTGATCCCTATCCATTCGTCGGCGATAGCGGAATAGCCCGTTTTCACCGGATTGACGGATACAAATTTCGCGCCGCGTTCCTTCAGTGTCGAAAGCCCCATTTTTATGGGATTGGAATCGTGATCCTCGGCAACGCCGAACATCATGAAGTACTCTGTCCGCTCCCAATCCGGTTCCCCAAATTCCCAGAAAGATCCGCCGATAGTGTAAAGGCCCGCGGCAGCCATATTTACTGAACAAAAGCCGCCATGCGCGGCGTGATTAGGCGTCCCAAACTGGCTCGCCCACCAGCCAGTCAGCGCTTGGCTCTGGTCTCGACCGGTGAAGAAAGCTAGTTTTTTTGGATCTTCGCCACGGATTTTAGCAAGGCGCGCGGAGACGATATCCAGCGCCTCGTCCCATTCAATTTCCTCGAACTCTCCAGACCCCCGTTCGCCCACCCGGCGCAGCGGCTTGGTCAGACGGGCCGGCGAATAATGCTGCATGATTCCGGCGGACCCCTTGCCACATAATACGCCCTTATTAATTGGATGGTCTTTGTTGCCTTCGATGTAACGGATCTGGCCATCGCGAAGATGCACATTGATACCGCAGCGGCAGGCGCACATGTAACAGGTGGTGGTCTTGGTTTCGTCGCCAATCTCCGGCGACAGTTCAATGCGCTCTTCGGGGGTCAGAAAGTCGCCAGTCATGGCGTTCGCGGATCCGTTTATTGCGGCAGGGTAGCACCCCGCGGATGAGAAAGGATTAGGGCAGAACCTTCGTCCGGTCAAACCGTGCTATGCGGAAACATCATACCGGTTCTTAGCTTATACATGGACTACGATATTTGCTAACGTCGCAATTGGGCAACGGACGAAATGAAAAAAGGGTATTCGGTATGTCTCCAGACGTGGAATGTTTTTTCGACGCCCAAACCAATTCAGCGTCCTACGTCGTCAGCGATCCCTACACCGACCATGCTGCGATCATCGATCCGGTGCTGGATTTTAATCCCGTTTCGGGCCGGACATCCACAGAGAGTGCACAAAAAATCGTTGACCATGTTGAAAAAAACAAACTGACCATTGACTGGATCGTCGAGACACACGTTCACGCTGACCACCTGACCGCTTCGATCTGGCTGAAAGAAAAACTCGGGGGTAAGTCTGGGGTCGGCGCCGGTATAATGGAGGTCCGTGCTACTTTCGGTAAGCTATTCAACGCCGCCGATGTTTTGGATACCGACGACGTGCCGTTCGACGAACTGTTCGAGGACGGGGCGACATTCAGGATAGGCAGCATCGCTGCGCGAGTTATCGCAACGCCCGGTCATACGCCTGCCTGCGTGACTTATATCATCGGAGATTCCTGCTTTGTTGGTGATACCATGTTCATGCCCGATTCCGGCACCGCCCGCTGTGATTTTCCGGGCGGGGATGCAAGGCATCTCTTTGTCTCAATGCAGAAAATTTTCGAACAACCAGACGAAATGCGGATGTTCGTTTGCCATGACTACGGCGCTGGCGGCGCTCGCGATTTTGCTTGGGAAACGACGATCGGCGACCAACGGGAAAACAACATTCATATCGGAGGCGGAACGTTAGAGGGAGACTATGTCCAGATGCGAAGTGACCGCGATGAAAAGCTGTCCTTGCCCCGGCTAATCGTTCCTGCGGTACAAGTCAATATGCGCGCTGGTCGATTTCCGCCAACCGAGGATAATGGAACTTCCTATATAAAGCTGCCTCTTAACGTTTTTTAGCTAGCATCTTTTCCCAGCCTTGCTTACTCCTGCGGCGCTAACTCTTTATACATGACGTGGATCATGCCGGTTTTGGTCGATGCCATCGTTTCTAGGGGTCTCTTGTGCGTAGCAAGGTTTGCCCGTTTAAATGCCCTCGTAATTACATTTGGATGTTTTAAATAATGGGCGAATTCGCAGTTGGTCAGTCCGTGCCGCGGGAGGAAGACCCGAGACTTCTTAAAGGCGGCGGAGAATTTCTCGACGACGTTAATTTGCGAAATCAAGCTTGGGGGTACGTGCTGCGTTCGCCGCACGCAAAGGCGGATATCCTATCAGTTGACACTACAGCGGCGGAGGCGGCGTCAGGTGTCCTGGTGGTGTTGTCCGGTGAGGATTGGGAAGCGGAGAAATATGGCAGCCTGCCCTGCGAGGACGCTACAAAAAAGCGACCCGACGGTTCGGCTATCTACCACCCTCATCATCCGGCGCTAGTTGCAGGACAGGTAAAAATGGTTGGCGATCCAGTCGCCTTCGTCGTCGCTGAAACTCCGGAGTTCGCGCGCGATGCGGCTGAACTAATCGTGGTGGACTACTCACCCCTGCCAGCGGTGGCGCTTGTGGCGGACGCCGTCGCGCCAAACGCTCCGGCTGTTTGGCCCGATTGCCCTGATAATATTTCTTTTTTTGAAGAAAAAGGTGATGCCGCCGCTACAGCTACCGCTTTTGAAAACGCCGACCACGTTATCCGGCAGAGGTTAGTTAACAACCGAGTAACAGCAGTGGCCATGGAGCCGCGTGGTTGTATCGGCGATTACGATTCGCGCAATGACCGATACACCCTTTACACCGGACTGCAGAATCCGCACCCCTTACGCTATCAGATTGCGCACCAGGTATTCCATATTCCGGAAACTTCGGTGCGGGTTGTTCCTGGCGACGTCGGCGGGAGCTTTGGGATGCGTGGCGGCACTTATAATGAACTGTTACTGGTGCTGTGGGCGTCGAGGCTGGTAGGTCGGCCGGTAAAGTGGCGCGCCGACCGATCTGAAGGGTTTATGTCCGATACTCATGGCCGCGACAATGTGAGCGAGATTGAACTGGCACTGGACAAGGCAGGCCAATTTCTTGCATTGCGCGTAAAAACGCTGGCGGCAATGGGGGCGTATCTCGCCATCCGCGGCCCTCGGCCGCCGACCAACAACTTAGGTACTCTGGTTGGTGTCTATCGCACGCCAGCGGTGCATGTGGCTATTACGGGCGTATTCACCAACACTGTGCCAACAAATCCCTATCGCGGTGCTGGCGCACCGGAAGCCGCATATTTGGGTGAGCGGCTGATCGATATGGCGGCGCGGGAACTCGGGATGGATCCAGCGACGATCCGACAGAGGAACAGCGTTACCCCTGACCAGATGCCGTGGACAAATGCACTGGGCTTCACGTACGACTGTGGCGATTTTTTGGGCAACATGGAGAAGGCCCTACAATCCATCGATTATGCCGGTTTCGAGCAACGCCGAGCTGAGGCAGCAACCCGAGGGCGCTTGCGTGGGCTGGGAATATCTAACACGGTTAAGAAAACATCATCACCATTTCCTGAATCCGGCAGCGTGCGGTTCGACCCGTCGGGCACGGTGACGCTGATTATGGGCACCATTAGCCATGGCCAGGGCCACGAAACCGTATTCAAGCAAATCGTTTGCGATCGCCTAGGCCTCGACCCCGCAAGTATCCGTTACGTCCAGGGGGATACCGACATCGTCACTTATGGTCGCGGAACGTTTAATTCGCGCTCCGTGTCGATAGGTGGTTCAGCTGTCTCTCTCGCCTGTGATAAAACCATCGCAAAGGCGACTAGGATCGCTGCACATTTGTTGGAAGCTGCCGAGGATGACATTGATTTCGCCAATGGCCTCTTCACCGTTCGGGGCACAGACCGCACTCTTACCATCCTAGAGGCGGCCGCCGCCGCATTCGAGCCGACGAAGTTACCGCCAGAAATCGAGCCCGGATTGAATGAGGTGGGCACCTTTGTGCCCCAATACTGGAACTGGCCGACCGGCGTGCAGATCTGCGAACTGGAAATCGACCCCGAGACGGGTGAGACGGAAATCAATAATTTTGTTTGTGTCGACGATGTCGGCACCGTGATTAATCCACTATTGCTGAAAGCGCAGATGCACGGCGGCATAGTCCAGGGGATTGGTCAGGCGCTCATGGAAAATATCGCTTACGACGCGGACGGACAGTTAATCTCTGGTTCGCTATTAGACTACGCGCTGCCGCGTGCAGACGATACCTGCCTGATGGACGTTGTAAGCGCGCCGACAATCACGGAATCGAATTTGATCGGTGCGAAGGGTGGCGGTGAATCTGGCCCTACCGGCGCTTTGCCGGCGACGATTAACGCTGTGGTCGATGCGCTTAAGACGTTTGGGGTCACCCACGTCGATATGCCGGCGACGCCTCATCGGATCTGGCAGGCTATACAGGATGCGGAGAGTGATAATCCGCTGTGATATTGTGGCTCATAATGAGGGGCATTAGCGAGTTATGAAGGATTCGGTATTCAATTTTTAACGGAAGGGTGGTTACAAAAACCTATGTTGCAGGAAAGACCGGTATGATCGCGGTGCGGTTCGGCGGGCGATGGGTAGATGTAATAGATCAGGGAGAGATGGTGGTTTTTGGCACCCCCTAATCTCGCAGATGTGCCCAGCGCTTCCACGCCTCCTGCCGCGCTTCCGGTGATGGCGCATTGACCTTCTGAAAATCGTCTTTCCAGTGGAACGGGCGGCAGGCATCTATGACGGCACGACTGTTATAAAATTTTCCAGCCTTGCGGTCCTCTGGAGAGATCATCGGGTCCAGCGCTGACGACCAGGCGTTCTTGATAAAACCAATGTTTGTTGCTGGATCGCAGCGTGTGCAGGCCGCCCATATAACTTCTTCCAAATCAGTTACGTCCACGTCGTCGTCTACCACTATTACGAAGCGTCCGAGATACGCGCCAGCATGGCACATAGCGGCTATGTGACCCGCCTGAACCGCGTGGCCCGGGTATCGCTGTTTAATCGCGACGGCGAGAAATAGCCGAGAGCCTCCTACTTCGTGCGCCCACACCTCGGTTATGTCCGGTACGCCAGCCTTGTTCATGTTTTCCTTTAGGACAGCGGACCGACTGATCGCGCGGTAACGTGCATATTCGTATGGCAGTCGGATATGTGCGGCGCCAAGAAGGATGGGGTCATCGCGGTGATAGATAGCGGAGATATCGACCCAGGGCTCTGCCTCCATCGCACCACCCTGGTACCCCAGCCATTCGCCGAACGGGCCTTCGCGTTCGGTGTTACCAGGGTGAATAAATCCTTCTATTACCACCTCTGAATTGGCTGGGAAGGGCAAGTTTGTATGTTTTCCGGCGACGCACTGGATAGGCTTTCCTCGATAGGCGCCCATCATGTCGAGTTCACTCATCCCTTCCGGCACCTCGGTCGACGATGTGAGAAAAGATAATGGGTCCGTGCCAACGACGATACAGACCGGCATCGGTTCGCCCTTGGCCATGTATTTATCACGGTGAATGCGTCCGTGCTTGCCGGGTGAAATGTATAACCCGACGCGTTTTTCGTCGTGGATCATCACCCGGTAGGTGCCGCAGTTGATCCAACCATTCTCGGGATCGCGGGTGATGTTGAAACAGCCGGTGCCGATATAGCGTCCGCCGTCGTTTGGGTTCCACAGTGGTGCCGGGAATTTTGTTACGTCGATGTCGTCACCTTCCAGCACGTTCTCGAACACCGGCCCGTAGTCAACGATTTCGTGTGGTACCGGCACCATGTTCTTTGTGTGGATGCTATAGCTGCGCGACATTTCCAACTTGTTGAAGCTTTCAGGGAACCCTAACGTCAGGTTTTTGCGCGTTCCCGTGAACCAATTGATGAGGATGCGGAACCCGTCAGGGCAGCCTTCAACTTGGTCAAACAGCACTGATGGCGTGCCCTCGTCGTGGCACATCACTTCTACGACTTGGCCTATATCGGTATGCCAGTTGGCACCAGTGACAATTTTTAAATCACCCTTGGCTTCGACCGCGGAGAGCCAGTCGCGTAGATCCTCGTATTCGAGAACGCAGCCTACATTCGAGCCGACGTCTCCCATGTCTGTATTTCCGATCATGTTATTTAACTATCACAGTCACGGTTGTCTGTCAGTGATCTCAGCGGATGTCGTCACGCTAAAAAACTCTTGCCAACTGTTGGGCCTCTATCTTGCAACGGCATCTCGCAAATTCTCTCAAATACCGGCAGCTTGAGAAGCTGCGGTTACACCAAGGCTTGACATATTGGAGGGTGTGCTATGCTCACCAAGCGGTAATAAAGTGGGTAGAAACCGCAAAATCAGGGCCATAATTTTTTTCGGTCTTCATAAATGCAATATTTCGGAGATTTTAGTCGTGACGACTGCATTATTTATGCATCCCAGTTCGCTACAACATAATACCAGCACCGGGCACCCGGAACGCATCGCTCGCATCGAGACAATTAACGAGGCTCTCGGGGGTGATTCATGGGCGAACCTCGTGCGCAAGGAAGCTATGCGCGCGACCAACGAACAACTGAACCTTATACACGAACGCCGTTATGTTGATGGAGTGCTCGACAATATTCCGGAAGACGGTTTCGTTC
>JAYYZV010000076.1:0-4405 GCA_036339975.1 Pseudomonadota bacterium
GAAAAAGTGCCGCACAACATCCAACAGGCCCAGCTCCCGAAATCAGCACTCGATCATTGTCCGACATATAAAGATCTCTCAATTATTTAGCGCAAGATAACTTTCACCTTTGGACTGTCAACCGGTGTTGATCCATGTTTCCAGTATTGGCAAAGTGAGAGGATCTACCGTAAGGGTATAAATAATGAGTTTGTTAAAAAATGCGAAACCGATCGGCTGGCGATCGAAAATTGGGGTGATCGTTCCGCCAAGTAATACCGTTAACGAGGCCGAATTCAATCGCGTCGTGCCGGATGGGGTCAGCTTTCATTTCACCCGCTCACCTCTTCATTCCGACCCTGCTGCCGACAATTTCGCGGAAATGCTTGATGATGTAAAAAGCGCGATGCAGGACTTAGCAGCCTGCAACGTCAACTACGCTACATACGCCTGTACCGCCGGGTCGATGGCCTGCCCTTCATCACGACTAATCGGCCAAATGACGGAGACCGGCAACGTGCCAGCGAATTCGACGGCGCAGGCGATCGTCGCCGCACTCAGCGAGTTGGGGGTTAGAAAAATCTCGATGGCATCGCCATATACCCCAGAAACCAACGAACACGAAGCGCATTACCTCTCAGATCGAGGCATCGAGGTGCTGGCAACCGCCGGGCTAAGTCTTAATACATCGCTTGAGCGTATTCAGAAAATTTCTCGCGTGTCACCTGGGGACGTATTCAACCATGCCCGGTCGGTCGACCATCCAGACGCAGAAGCCGTACTGATTTGCTGCACGGATTTCAACACATTTGATTCTATCGGACCGCTGGAAACTGAATTGAGAAAACCTGTCTTATCAAGCAATTCCGCGACGCTTTGGCACACGCTACGCAACGCCGGCATCACTGATAAAATTGACGACTTGGGTACCCTACTCCGGGATTACTGAAGGTTTAGACTGCACCTTCTTTCTCCGCTTGATCTAGCGCCTCGCGGGCACTTCTGAACGCATCGACACCGGCAGGTATCCCACAATAGACTGTGGCATGTGCCAGCACCTCAGTAATCTCCTCCACTGTACAACCGTTTCTCAGAGCGCCACGAGTATGGGATTTCAGTTCCTGCATCTTTCCAAGTGCCGTTAGTATCGCCAGATTGAGCATGCTCCGGGTTTTGTGATCCAGCGTGCCTTCTGTCCATGCACCACCCCAGCAATATTCCGTCACCATGGTCTGGATCTTCCCGGTGAGATGATCTTTTTCGCCCTTCTCTATATTTGGGTTTACGTATTCCTCTCCTAGGACCTTCTTTCGCGCAGCAAGTCCGGCCTCATATAAATCTTTGTTTGAGGGTTCAATCGCCATGGGTTCTCTCCCTTGATGAATAAATTCAGATGTTTAGCGTAAAGGTCGCGGCTTCCGGTTCACCCTTGTGATAACGTTTACCGTGACGGTGATAAATAACCGGATGTGTTTTAAACCAGTCGTTCTGCGCCAGCCTGTTACGCCACTCCGTCGCACGTGCCGCCTCCAGTTCATCGCTTTTCAAGGCATCTTCGCTTTCGATGTAATGAAGAAACATGTGAGTGAATGGATTCGGATCCGCATCCACAATTTGCATATGCCGCACCATGCGCCAAAGCGGGCTTGCAAGCACCATTGGCGTGTGTTCGGTCCGGTACCAGTCGACAAATTCTTCTACGGCGTCATCAGGCAACTCGATAAACACACCCAAAACCAGTTGTGCATCCAGAGCTTCGTCGATTGTGAGGCCTTCCCGAATCTGGAAGCTGATTTCATCCCCTATATACCGTGTAAACGCGATCACATTCGAAAGCATCATCTTGGTCGGCGCATCGGGTTTGTACTTTCGGTTGATATATTCGCCGTCTGTCAGCGTGGCCGGCGACTCCAGATCATAAATCGCAAGGTAGTCCGGCCGGTCCGGCACCTTGTATCGCTGCCCCGATTGGAACCCCGGTACACCGTACACATGGCTAGGCATGTGATGATCATTATACCAGTTGTTAAAATGAACTTCCGCGCCTTCCGGGGGTGTCATTTCGGAAAAAAGGACTCCTCCACCCTTCCTGTTTGACATCACAGGCGCTTGCAGGCGGCGTCGAGTGCGCGGACGGTGTCTTCTATGTCCTGGCCCGTGTGAACCGCGGAAACGAAACGCCGGACGTTCGGCAGAACGTAGAGACCCTCGTGCATCTGGGCGAGATCTAGCGCCCGGGTCGATCCCGCATCCGAGTTCATTACATCGGCATGGTTGTGGGGTTCCTTGGCCATGAAGAGGATCTGCCAGAAGGACCCTTTGCCGGCCACAATCGCGGGTACATTGTTCTTATCCAGTACTTCCTGACAGGCTTTACACACATCGTCGGATAGCGCGTGTAGGTCCTTGTAGAAAGAGGGCTTCTTCAACTCCGCCAGAGTCGCGATGCCCGCGACCGCCGCGACAGGATTACCGTGAAGCGTGCCGTTAACGTAGGAGTAGTTCGCCTGACCCTTGTTACGCGGATTCATTAGATCCATATACTCCGCCTTACCGCCAACAAAGCCAAGCGGTCCGCCACCGCCAACAATCTTTCCATAACTAGCGATATCCGGCAGCACTCCGAAATACTCTTGCGCTCCACCCAGGCCGAGCCGGAAACCTGTAACAACTTCGTCAAAAATCAGCAGTACATCGTTATCATCACAAATCTTTCGGAGACCCGATAAAAAATTATCTTCTGGGAAAATAATCCGCTGAACGGGTTCAACAATGATCCCGGCAAGGTCCTCACGGTTTTCCTCCACGATCTTTCGCACCGTCTCCAAATCGTTATATGGCGAAACTAGGACGTTTTCCGCCATATTTGCCGGCAAGCCACCTGTATCAGGGCGACCCTGAGGGTAGTTCGACAACGCGGTCGGCGTGACACTGAATGCTGAATAGTCGTGATTACCGTGATAGGCACCCTCAAATTTCAGTATCTTGCTGCGCCCCGTGGCCGCGCGGGCCGTACGCATAGCATAGGCCGTCGCTTCCGACCCGGTTGTCGTGAAAGCGACACGGTCGGCGCAGGGAACTATTTTCTTCAATTCCTCAGCCAGCTGAATGCATTGCTCGTTCAGCGTACCAAAGAAATGAATACCGCGTTCCACCTGATCTTTCACCGTATCCACGATCGTCGGGAAAGCGTGGCCTAGAATTAACGCCCCCGCACCGCCGACATAGTCGATATACCAACGTCCGCGGACATCCTGCAGACGCGAGCCCTCGCCCTTGTGGATGACAAACCGAACATCGTCAGGCAACGAATAACTCCCCAATCCAGCGCCAGGCAAGCTGTCCGTCGCGACCTCGTAGTAATCTTCATGCGCCATCGCGCCCACGTGATCTGTCGGGTCCGCTATGACGGTATCTGCAGGGGTCATGGAAATGCTTTCTACTAGAGTTTTACACCCCGGAGGCTACCCTCGGGCCGATTTCGAAACAAGCACACTTAGTCACCATAGCTACGTCGGCAATCAAGAGAGCCGGAGCTATGAACGGAGACAGTCCAATCAGGAGGTACAACCGATGTACCGCCAGCCTCTTCAATGATCATTGGCCCCTGAAAGTCCTCGCCGGGGCCCATCTTAGTGCGATCCATGATCGGACAATCAGTCCAACTATCTCCAAACCAAACCTGACGACGCTCTATAATAGGATCGCCACCCTCATCGGCCGCAAACTTGAGTTCGGGTTTCTCAATCAGCCCCAGCGAGAACAGCCGGATATTGACTAGCTCGACGTCGCTATGCCGGTCAGCGCGCCCAAAAGTCTGCTCATGCCTGTTATGAAATGATTCTCGAAGATCCTCCCAAATCACCGTGTCAGGGTCACACGGTATCGACAGCGTAAAGGACTGACCTACATAACGCATATCGACTGTAAACGCGTGTTCATGTTTATCCTCGCCGAATCCGTCTACCGACAGAAGTGACGCAGACTCTTCTCGCATCCCGCGAGCCTTGCCCTTGAATTCCGAAATGTCGAGGTGGTCGAGGGGACCGCCCCAAGCAATAACAAAATCGCGACGCAGATCAGCGAGGAGCTGTCCTAACGCTGACAGATGACCCGGGAACCGCGGTACGATAACCTGCGGGATCGATAGTTCTTCTGCCACCAAAAACACGTGCATCGGGCCTGCACCTCCAAACCCAAGCAATGCAAAATCACGGGGATCGAAGCCACGGTGGACCGATACTTCACGTACTGCACCTGCCATCTTTGAAACCGCAATCCGGAGAACGCCATCGGCCAGTTGAACTGGCGAGCCCGCATCTTTTCCTAGCTTCGCCGAAAGGTCCTCGAATGATTTTTCCGATAATTTCTTCGAAAGCTGCAAACCTCCGGCCAACGTTCGATCCGTGGGCAACCGGCCAAGCAT
>JAYYZV010000077.1:0-13673 GCA_036339975.1 Pseudomonadota bacterium
GCTGGTAGGTCGATCCAAAGAAATGATCGTGTCCGGCGGAATAAATATTTATCCACGCGAGCTAGAGGTCGTCCTGGAGGACCATCCCGCCGTCGCGGAATGCACTGTTTTCGGCGTTCCCGACGATCGCTGGGATGAAGCGCTGATCGCCTATGTTGTACTTAGAGCTAATGCAACCGACATCGGAGAAGATGCGCTGTTGGATCACTGTATAAATCAACTCGCGCGCTACAAACGGCCACGCGAAATCGTCTTTGTGAAAAACATTCCCAAGACCCCTTCTGGTAAGATCCAGAAACCCCTTCTACGCGAGGCCTTTCTGGCTGGCCGCGTGATGCCGTGAACAACTAAATCAAAGGCAAGTCAGGGTGCGGAGTGTTGCGTTCGTAAACCCGCGTCGATAAATTAGGAATAGTTAGGCACCGAACTAATTTGGGCTTAAAGACCTAGTCTAGGACAAAGGGCGACCAGAACAATGGAATTGCAAGGCTTGGATATCAACGTCGTACGCAAAGGCTCGGGAAAGCCACTTTTGCTGCTCCACGGAGGCGGTGGTCCAATCGCGCAAATGCCCTTCGCGGACCGACTCGCCGAAAGATATGAAATCATAGCGCCGACCCATCCCGGCTTTAATGGCAGTAAAATACCCAAGCACTTCACCCGCATTGACGACTTGGTCTACCTATATCTAGACCTTCTTGACGATCTGGATCTGACAGACGTGATCTTAATGGGCTTTTCAATGGGTGGTTGGACTGCAGCTGAACTAGCAGTTGCCAATTCTACTCGGCTTTCACGGCTGATCCTAGTTGATTCCGTAGGTGTTAAAGTGGGCGGCCGGGAAGACCGCGATATCGCCGACGTTTTCGCTCTCCCGGGCGAGAGACTTGCCGAGATCATGTTTCATGACGTGTCACTGGCGCCCAACCCGCATGAGGTCCCGGATGAGCAACTACAAATCGTGGCGGGGACTCGCACCGCACTGGGCGTCTACACGTGGGACCCCTATATGCACAACCCTAAGCTGCCTCATCGATTGCATCGTATCAAAATTCCAACGCATTTCATCTGGGGTGCCAGTGACGGGTTGGTGACACCAGAATACGGGGCAAAGTTCTGCGAGATGATTAATGGAGCAACTATGACTGTGATAGAGGAAGCGGGTCATTCGCCACAGATGGAGCAACCGGACAGGTTCGTCGATACTGTATTCGAATTAGCAGGTTAATAGAGGAGCAACAATATGAAATCGTGGTGGTTTACAGAAGACTGTTATCCGCACCTGCCGGAAGAAGATACCTACCGATCTATCCGTGTCGATCTACCAAACCAGCATTGCGACCCGGAAATCGCATCAGATCTTTACAACCGTTATCTTGACCTGTGGTGCGCGTGCGACGAAATCGGACTCGGTATCATGCTTAACGAGCATCACCAAACCGCCACCTGTATGGTACCTGCAGCTCCCATTATGTTGGGTATTCTGGCACGCCAAACAAAAAATGCTCGGCTCCTTATTCTCGGCAACCCCCTACCCAACCGCAATCAGCCTGTCCGCGTGGCAGAGGAAATGGCATTAGTTGACGTAATTTCAAAAGGACGCGTTGAATGTGGCTTCGTCCGCAGCGTGCCCTACGAGGCAGCAGCGGCAAATATCTTGCCCTACCGCGGATCTGATCGGATGTGGGAGGCGCACGACCTAATCCTGAAAGCATGGACGACCCATGACGGCCCTTTCAACTTCGAGGGTGAATGGTATCACCATAGGCAAGTGAATATTTGGCCTCGGCCCTATCAACAGCCGCATCCACCTGTCTGGATTACGATGGGAAGCAATGGCTCGGCGCGGCCGGTAGCCCAGCACAAGCATGTTGGCGCGGTTTTTCTGGCTGGGTATCCGCGTATACGCGATGTGTTTGACGGCTACCGTGAGGGGTATCTGGAAGCACATGGCGAGCACGCTCCACTTGACCGGCTAGCATATCTTGGCCTTTGCTATATTGGCGAAAATGAGCGTGAGGCTGAGGAGGGCGCTCGTAAACTTTTATGGTACATGGAATCTAATAAGGTGCCGCCAGAATGGAGTAATCCACCCGGCTATCATCCGCCACCAGTATCTGCCAACGTCATGCGTGGTGTTACGGGGTCAGGTGTACCGACCAAGCCGACCCTAGAAGATCAAATGATGCGCGGTAACGTGTTTGCGGGCACACCTGACCAAGTGTTCGAACAGATCAAGGCGTTCTGGGAATATTCAGGCGGTTTCGGCCACATGCTGATGATGGGCCAAGCTGGTTTCCTATCGGACTCAGATGCGCTGAAATCGATGACACTCTACAAGGAAGAAGTGGAACCCCGCCTAAAAGAATTAGCGGCGAACACCGATCCCGCTGAGTTGTGGGAAAAGAGCAAAGCAGCTCCCGTCCGTGAGGGAATCGATCTTGGTAATTTCGCGCCGGAGTTTGTTCGGTAAATTTAATGCCACCCATTGAGTTTTGCACCCCGGAGCCGCCAAGCTTAATAACCTTTGGAGGCCCGAGTTTAGGTAGACTGGCGCCGACCCAAACGACAAGGGCACGGAAAAAATATGACTGAACTCAAAACCTGGTTCTTCACAGAGGATTGCTATCCCGACCTGCCTGATCAAGATACCTACGGATCAATCCGCGTCGATCTGCCAAACAAGTATTGCGAACCTGATAACGCCAGCCGCCTTTATAACCAGTATCTCGACATCTGGTGCGCTGCCGACGAAATGGGTCTGGAAATTATGCTGAACGAACATCACCAGACCGCCACCTGCATGGTGCCAGCAGCACCCATAATGATGGGTATCTTGGCGCGACAAACCAAAAATGCCAGGCTTCTGATCCTTGGTAACCCGCTGCCTAATCGCAACCAGCCGGTACGTGTGGCTGAGGAAATGGCGCTGATTGACGTGATTTCAAAAGGCCGCGCTGAAGTCGGTTTCGTCCGCAGCGTGCCGTACGAGGCCGCAGCGGCGAACATTTTGCCCTATCGCGGTTCAGAGAGACTGTGGGAAGCTCATGACCTGATCCTTAAGGCGTGGACCACCCATGACGGGCCCTTTAATTTTGAGGGCGAGTGGTATCACCACCGTCAGGTGAATATCTGGCCCCGCCCCTACCAGCAGCCCCACCCGCCAGTATGGATCACCACCGGTAGCGCCGGAAGTACTTTGCCAGTTGCACAGCACAAACATGTGGCGGCAATTTTCTTGGCGGGATACTCCAAGGTCCGGCCTATCTTCGACGCCTATCGTGAGAACTATCTCAGACTTCACGGCCAACATGCTCCACTCGACCGACTTGCCTATTGCGGGCTGATATATGTTGGTGATGAT
Source organism: Pseudomonadota bacterium (assembly GCA_036339975.1). GTDB lineage: Bacteria > Pseudomonadota > Alphaproteobacteria > MPNO01 > UBA830 > UBA830. Next base: position 3,365 of record JAYYZV010000077.1, read on the forward strand.
AAGAAGGCGGCCGAAGAGGGCGCAAAAAAGATGATGTGGTATATGCAAGCTAACAAAGTAGCCGATCACTGGAAAAACCCTCCCGGGTATCATCCGCCGGCGGTCGCGGCAAACGTTCTTCGTGGCGCTCATGTATCCGGTTCAGGCGCGGCCTACAGCACTGACCTTAAGGAACACATGCGACGCGGTAACGTATTTGCGGGTACACCTGACCAAGTGTTCGAACAGATCAAGGCGTTTTGGGAATATTCGGGTGGATTCGGCCACATGCTAATGATGGGACAAGCAGGCCATATGACCGAGAAAGAGACCCTCAGGTCGATGACCCTATACAACCAAGAGGTATACCCGCGGTTGAAGGAACTCGCGAAGGGCTGGGATCCGGACACTATTAAGGAAAAACGTGCCGCGATGCCGGACCGAGATCATGCCGACATCACGGAACTTGCAGTGGATTTTGTGAGGTAATCAGATCAGGCACATGGCAGATATAGAATCCAAATACATTGAAGTCGACGGTATCCAGACCCATTATCTGGAAGCAGGCCCGAAGGAGGCCCCCACCGTCGGGCTTCTTCATTCCGGCGAATTTGGTGGCTGTTCTGAAATCAGCTGGGAATACAATATCCCGGCACTGGCTAAGTATTTTCATGTTCTGGCTGCCGACTGGCTGGGCTTCGGGCGCACTGACAAGGTGTACGATTTCGCTGATCAAAGGGCGCGAGTATACGGCCATATGGCGCGATTCTACGAAATCATGGGCGTGGAGGAGGCAGATTTTATCGGCAATTCGATGGGGGGATCCAATCTCGCTCGTATGATCGCCGATCCGCCGCCCCCGCTTCCGATTCGGTCGGCCATTCTTTGCTCAGGCGGCGGCTTTACGCCCCTGACCGACGAGCGAAAAGTGTTACTTGCATATAATTGTTCTGACGAATCCATGCGCGACCTGCTGCACGCAATGCTTCACGATCCGAAATGGGGCAACGACGACGACTATGTTGCTAAACGTCAGGAGGTCGCCTTGTTGCCAGGAGCATATGAAGTCGCCAGCGCACCGCGGCTTAAACGCCCCGAGCCGAAAAGCGCCGAAGACAGTGGGTCGGCGCAGAGCTTTGGCATTCCCGACAATACCATCTACGAAAATGTAGAGGTACCGGTACTGATCATCGCAGGCGAAAATGACCCGCTGCGAGAACCAAGTTATTCGAATGATCTCGCTGAGCGGATCCCGAACAATGAACACCATGTCTTCAAAAACTGCGGACATTGTCCCAATATCGAACATGCCGATAGATTCAATCAACTTGCTATCGACTTTCTGAAGCGGGTACACACCGGAAACTGATCCAGATGGAGTGGGTCCTACTTCAAATTCTCTCGAAAATTAAAGCGCAGCAATGATGGTTAAGGGACTATTAAGCTGTAGACGAACCAATTCTTGTTAAACGTAATGTGCAGGCGTAACATCGCCTATTCCGGTCGCTTAACAGTTTCCAGACCAGGCCTGTAGGTTTTCTTATCTATAAATTCCTCTATTCCGCGATTTCGCGTCTTCTCCGGGTCGGCAAACATCAGGGCTTGAATTTTTGTCATCAGGTATTCGTAGGCTTGCGGTGCATCCATCGTCTTGACGTTACGCATCGCCTGCTTTGTAAAAGCTAGTGCGACAGGGTTCTTCTCCATTAGTTCTCTGGCGATCGAAACGGTCTCATCGCGCAAACGGTTAGCGGGAACAGCAAGATTGGCGATCTTCATCTCGACGGCCTGTTTTCCATCGAACGTGCGGCCCGTCATCGCATAGAACAACGCATCGCGCATGGACGCATGATCGACGAAGACCTTAGAAACTAAACCGGCGGGGATAATACCCCAATTAATTTCGGAAAGCCCATAGGTCGCATCCTCATCAGTGATGACGATATCGCAGTTACAGAGCGACATAAACGCACCACCGAAACAATAGCCATTGACCATAGCGATGGTCGGCTTCCGTGACATAGCGAGATTATCCCAGCCCCAATGCCGATGGGAGATGAACGACCGGTACTGCGCATCCGGATTATCGTCGGTATCGCGAAAATATTCCTTCAAATCCATGCCCGCACTCCAAGCGTTACCGGCGCCGGTGAGGATAATCACTTTAGCCGCCGGGTCTGTTTCCAAATGCATCATTATTTCTTCCATTTCGTAATGAAGAGCCGGGTTCATGGCATTGCGTTTCTCGGGCCTGTTAAATTTAACCCAAGCTATTCCCTCATCGTCGACCTTGACGGCAACACACTGATAATCATCGCGTAATGTCATGGATGATCTCCTTTTATATTTCAGATTCATGATCTTGGCGCGTTCAGTTGGAATGCGCTAGTGTCCGCTTATGTCGATAAGCTTCCGGATAGACAGCGAAGACGAAAAAGCCTTCCGCGCCGAGGTCAGCGGTTGGATTTCAGAAAATCTGCCAGACGATTTGCGGGGCTGGTCCACGCGTCCACCCTTCGAACGCGCAATGTGCTGGCATCGCGCCCTCCATGCCAGGGGCTGGATCGCCCCCGCCTGGCCGAAAGCATACGGCGGCATGGAGGCAACACTAAACCAGCAGATCATCCTGAAAGAGGAATTGGCGCGCGCCGGCGCGCCAGAAATATCCGCGCAGGGAATCAACCACGTAGGACCGGTGTTGATGGCATTCGGCAACGGCGTGCAGAAAGAACGCTATCTGCCACCTATCCTGGCCGGAGAGGAAACATGGTGCCAAGGGTACTCCGAGCCTGGCGCAGGTTCTGATCTTGCGAGCCTTCGTACGCGGGCCGATATCGACGGCGAGGAATTCGTCATCAACGGGTCCAAAATCTGGACAACCTGGGCCCATTATTCCGACTGGATTTACGCCCTAGTACAAACCGACCCCGAAGCAACGCGCAAGCAGGCAGGGATAAGTTTCATCCTGATAGAACTGAAAACACCAGGTGTACACATTCGCCCCATCAAAACTATTGCAGGTGACGAAGAATTCGCCGAGGTGTTTTTCGATGACGTCCGGGTACCGATGGAAAATTTAGTTGGTGACCTGCACGACGGCTGGCGAGTAGCTAACACGCTACTTGCACACGAGCGGCTCGGCACCGCCAATCCACAACTTTTGTTCGAGGCGCTTGAGAGGGTAAAGAAGGTAGCCAGAGCAACCGGTGCATTAGACGACCTGTATTTTCGCGAACGGCTGGCGGAGATCGATATCGACACAGTCGGCTTCGCTGCCATGTTTGCCCATGCGGCGGAAATCGCAAACGCCGAACGGTCGCTCGGTCTCGACGCGTCGGTCATGAAGATCAACGGCACCGAGCTTTTACAGCGGATCTGCGACCTGCTGTTAGAAGCAGCGGGAAACGGCGCAGCGCTCGCGGACCGCATCGAAACCGAGGATGGTCCGATCGAGATTGCGACGCTGTTCCTGCAGGTCCGCCGCGCCACTATCTATGGCGGTTCAAACGAAATCCAGCGCAATATCTTATCTAAACGGTTGCTCGAATTGCCGAGTTGATGCTCGTCAGTCCTCCAGCCCTTGTCGGGATAAGACTTCATGACAGACCTCGCGGACCCTCTTCAGCATGAGGCGATACCTCGCTGCAAGACACCTTCTTAACCATGAGGTGCAGGCAAAACTTTTTTCAGCAACCGTAAGCACAATCGTCGGCGGCGGATTTATTGCTGTCGCAACAGCCTCAGCCGCGTCGGGGTGGGCGCCAGTTACCTACACCGAGGACGAAAAGGTTCTGATCCTTTCGCATGGTCCATGGCCGGTGATGACCGGGCCCGATCCCAGCAATCGAGTTTCCGGCATCGCTGGGGCTATAGCCTTTGGCAAGGAACTATTCGATAGCGCCGACCTGTCCCTCGACCGCAGCCGGAGCTGCGCTACGTGCCACATCCCTGAATACGGCCACAGCGACGGCCAGTCTCACCGCACAAGCCTTTCCCGGGTAAAGCGCAACACCCTACCTCTATTCAATATGCGCCTGAACACGTGGTTCGGCTGGGACGGAAAATCTGACAACCTGTGGGCGCAGTCTATCGCACCTATCATAGATAACCGTGAAATGGCAATGACGCCGGAAAAACTACAGGCGCGGATCGCAGGCACCCCAGCCTTCACGTCTAACTATCGCGTGGTATTTGGTGCGGACGCGACAGCCCATGGCCCAGAGAACACGATAGTTAATATCGCCAAGGCGCTGGCCGCCTATCAAGAAACATTGACCTCGGGCAGGTCGAAGTTCGATTCCTTCCGCGACGCTCTGGCGGTAGGCGATGCAACCCAGATTGCCGCCTATCCCGCAGCGGCGCAGCGCGGCGCAAAGCTATTTGTCGGGCGCGGGCGCTGTCACCTTTGCCATTTCGGGCCCAACTTCACAAACGGTGAGTTCTACAATATAGGCCTGCCTCGTTTCCCGGGGCGGGGTGGGGTCGACGAGGGCCGCTACCGCGGCATAAATCTGCTGCGCGGCAACCGCTACAATCTGCTGGGGAAATTCAACGATGATGCGGAGCGTTCGACCGCCGGCTTCACGCGCCACCTGCAGCTGACCCAGCATAACCGGGGCGAATTCCGAGTGCCGAGCTTGCGCAATATTTCAAAGACCGCACCCTACATGCATAACGGCTCCAAGGCGACGCTGGAAGACGTGGTGCGTCACTATTCTGAGGTCCCCGAAGAGCGCCTGCACGCCGATGAAAGGTTACTCCGCCCGCTGAACCTGACCGATGGAGAGATTGACGATCTGGTCGCATTTCTGGGCACCCTTTAAAGGACCTTCAGCTAGTGCGCCACGACAACTTTGCGTGCTAGAAATACGAAAGACACTAGGGAGCCACGTCAGACCATGGGTAATGTACGTAATATCCTTTTCATAATGTGCGACCAGCTGCGCTGGGACTATCTGTCATGCAACGGCCATCCGCACCTAGAGACGCCGCATATCGATCGTCTGGCCGCGAAAGGCGTGAACTTCGTCAACGCCTTCGTCCAGTCGCCGCTGTGCGGACCGTCGCGGATGTCATTCCTAACCGGGCGCTACGTCCATTCCCACGGGGCGACGTGGAACGGCGTACCGTTATCGGTAGGCCAGACAAATATAGGCGATTACCTACGCCCGCACGGACTGCGCTGCGCGCTGGTCGGTAAAACCCACATGGCGGCGGACGAAGAAGGCATGAAACGTCTCGGCGTCGACAAGAGGTCTGAACTCGGCGTCCTGACGTCGGAATGCGGGCTAGAACCGGTGGAACGTGACGACGGGCTTTGGCCCGACCAATTGGTCGATCCCAACTACGCCTATAACGAATTTCTCAAATCAAAGGGTTATGACGGCGACAATCCATGGCACGACTGGGCCAACGCAGCCGAAGGACCCGATGGCGATATCCTTTCGGGCTGGTATCTCAATTCCAATCACCTGCCGGCACGGGTAAATGAAGAAGATTCCGAAACCCCTTATATGACAGGCCGCGCGATCGAGTTCATGGAAGCTCAGGGAGACGACCCGTTCCTGCTCCACCTGTCCTACATCAAGCCGCATTGGCCATATATCGTGCCGGCCCCATATCACAATATGTACGGCCACAACCAGATTCTGCCGGCGGTGCGGTCTGATGGTGAGCGCGACAATGCGCATCCAGTTCTGGAAGCACACATGAAGCACCCGGAGAGTCTAAATTTTTCTAAGGACGAAGTGCGCAACAACGTCATGCCGGCGTATATGGGCCTGATCAAGCAGATCGACGATCAGATGGGACGGTTGTTCGCATGGATGGAACAGGCAGGGCGCCTGGACGACACGATGATCGTCTTTACCTCAGACCACGGCGATTATCTCGGCGACCACTGGCTCGGCGAAAAGGAGATGCTACACGAATGTTCGATCCGTGTGCCGATGATCGTCTACGACCCGGACGCAGCAGCCGACGCCACGCGTGGCGCAAAAGACGAAACCTTAGTTGAATCCCTCGACATGATTCCGACATTCCTCGACGTGTTCGGAGGCTTGGTCGACAAGGAGCATCTTCTGGAAGGACAGTCGCTGCTTCCGACACTGCGCGGTTCTCAGGACGGGGAATTGCGCGACGCGGTGTTCGCCGAGATCGACTATTCCTTCAAACCGGCGCGGACATACATAGGCCGAGAACCGGCAGAGGCGCGCGGCTTCATGATCCGCACTGCGCGCTGGAAATATATCTTGTGGGAAGGCTACCATCCCCAGTTGTTCAACTTAGAAGTCGACCCTAACGAGTTCGACGATCTCAGTGGATCGACCGAGCATAAGGACATCCGCGACGAGCTGCACGAACGACTTTTCCAATGGCTGCGCACCCGCGCTACCCGCATCACCATCTCCGAAGAAGCTGTCCGCAACCGTACCGGCAGTGCGCCCAAGCACGGCATTATCATCGGCGAATGGTCACCCGAAGAAACCATTAAGGGTGACCCGGACTCGGATTATTGGGCGGAGTGAGGCGGTACTTTCCTAACCCTACAAACCACTGGAAGTGCACCTCGAAGGGCTAAACTCCCGCCGCTTTCCCGTCGGCACGCGGATCAGAACCACCCTCCATTAGGCCGTCAGAATTCAGCGACACGCCGCCCGCATGGCCCATCAGGTCAGAGAAGGCATCAATCACCTCGACATCGTGACCGGCATCTCTCAAGCCTGCCACCAGATCATCGGCAAACCGGCCTTCCAACTTCAGATTGGCGCCAGTGTCCCCCCAAGTGCGGCCCAGCAGAAAGCGCGGCGCGGTGATGGCCTTTTGCAGGGACTGATCAAAATTTACATGCCGCGTATAAAACATTGCCTGCGTCTGCGGTTGCCCCTCGCCACCCATCGTACCGTACGACAAGGTTTTGCCGTCGGTCAGTTCGGCCATCGCCGGGTTGAGCGTGTGGAACGGCCGCCGTCCGGGTGCAAGGCGGTTCACGTCGCCATCTTTTAACGAAAAGCTCGACCCCCGGTTTTGCCATAATATGCCAGTGTCCCCGAGCACGATGCCGGATCCGAACTCCCAGTAGATACTCTGGATGAAAGATACGGCGTTGCCGTCAGCGTCGATGGCGCCCATCCATATGGTATCGCCTTCTTTCGCCGGGACCGGCCAGGGCATCGCGGTCCGTAAATCGATATTATTAACACGGGCATCCAGATCGGCGGCAGTCAGAAATTCTTCCGCCGGTACGGTCATCGCTACCGGATCCTGCACATGTGCGTTACGGACAATAAAGGCCTGCTTGATGCACTCAATTAACCCATGAATGTGCGCGAAGCCTTCCGCCTCCGACACGCCGAGACGATCGAACAGGCCGAGGGTCATCAGCGACGCGAGACCCTGTGTCGGTGGCGGCATATTCCAAACGGTGCCGGTCGAAAGCTGCAGCTTCAGCGGTGTCAGTATCAGCGCCTGATGACGTTCCAGATCATCGCCGGAAACGGGTGATCCGACGCGTGCCAGGTCGGCGGCAATGGCAGCGGCCAAGTCGCCGTTGTAGAATGCCTCAAAGCCGTCCGCGACCAGTTTGCGCAAGCTCGCACCCAGCCGAGGCTGTTTGAATAAATCGCCCTCCACGGGCGGGCATCCGTTAGGCAGAAAATTATCTTCGTAACCCGGTAACCCTTTGAGCTCGTCTAGTTTATTTGAGGTGGTGCGCGACTGATTCCCTGTGGCCGGAAAGCCCCTTTCAGCATAGTGTATGGCTGCCTCGAGCAGCTCGTCGCGCGATTTCCTGCCTCCTATTTCATCTGCAATGCCAAGTGCCACCTGCCAGCCGGACAGTGTACCCGCTACGGTGTTGGCCGCTAGCGGGCCGCGCGTCGGGATCGTCTCGTGGCCGGCCCGCGCGTACAGATCATCTGTCGCAGCTGCTGCAACTGCACCGCAGGCATCAATACCGATCGGCTCCTTACCGGCCGGTTTGACGATCCAGAAGCTGTCGCCACCGATGGCGTTCATATGCGGGTACACCACAGGGATCGCCGCCGCCATAGCGATCATCGCTTCGACTGCGTTACCGTTTTCGCGCAGCACGTCGCGCCCAGCATCGGCAGCCAGATGGTGGGGGGCGGAGACGATGCCGCCACTCGAGAAAATCGAATTAAGCAATTTGCGATTTCCTGTTTGCAGCAAGATGAACCTCCGCCACGGGATGATATCCGGCCTCGAATATCGGGTGGCGCAAGAACAATTCCGGGTCGTGACCGGGGACAATGCGATCGGTCTTGCCTTCGACCGCGTCTCGTATAGCGCGGTAAACCTTGATCAGGTTCCAGGTGTTTCCCTGCACATAGGCTGGCGGCCACATGCGTTCTATATTCTCGTACCAGTAGACGCAGTCGCCAGCCACGACATAAGGTCCGTCGGAGGTCTGTACCTCCACCCATTGGCAGCCGAATGTGTGGGATTCATAGGCCAGCCGACACCAGACGCCCGGCGCGAATTCGGTGTCACCCTCCAGCAAGTTGACCCTTCCTTCATCCAGAAGCCCCTCAACCGCATCAAAATCTTTTTTTTGCATCGACGATAGTGGCCACATGGTCGTATCCGACCCCAGCCCGCCCGGCATTTCATAGACCTCCTTCCAGCCTTCGTATTCAGCGCGCTGAACATGGAAAGTAGCATTGGGAAATTGCTCCAGATTACCCGCATGGTCGAAATGAAGATGGGTCAAGATGACGTCGGCAATATCGTCCGGCGCAAAGCCGACCTTGGCGAGGATAGTGTCTGGGTGCTCGATGTTTTCATAGGTCTTGCCACTGGGCGACCAGTCGCCCTTCATCCCGGTATCTATCAGGATAGGCTTTTCGTCACCCGCCTCACCGCCGTAGATCAACGAATAGACCATCGGATTATTGATGCGGCCTTTATTCGAATTGACCAGTGTGCCGCCGAAGAAATCCCGCGGCATGTCTGACCGCGCGTAGCGGAACGCCCAGATCGACCAGTCTGCGGTCATGATTCTTCTCCTTCTTATCTTCCGTTTCTGCCCTCCCCCTCGCGGCCACGCATTGATGAGCGACCGTTAGGAGGAGAGGGTAGGTGCACGTCCACAGACACTACGGCACGATGATCACCGACCCCGTCGTCTTTCGCGCCACGAGATCTTCCTGCGCATGGGCGATATCGTCGATCGCATATTCACGGCTGACCGAGATATCGAGGGTGCCGTCGAGCCCAACCACAGCTGGCAAATTCGGCTTTAAAAAATACCTCCCTTCGCGCAGCATGGTGTCAGCGTAGTGCAGCGCCATGCCCTTCTGGTTGAGAAGAACCTCATCCGGACCGGGTGCGCCAATCTCATCCTCTTCAATTTTCAGGACGTCGCTGCCGCCGTATTCGTGTATCCGAACTACCTTTGTCACAAGAATGTCCTTTATAGGATGGTTATGTCATCAGGAATTTTACCGTACATCTGCCGGCAGGCGGCGCGGGCATCTTTCTCGGCGGTATCAGCATCTACGTGGGCGCCGCCCATATGTTTGCGCTCGCCATCCTGCCAGATAGACCACAGCCATTCAGTCGATCCGTCGCGCTGCGACCAGCGTTCTATCATCACCTCGATCATCGATTTCTTATGGAGAGCACAGGATTGCGAGTCAAACCGGGTGAATGTTATCGCCGGTCAATCAAGTGGATGAACGAGCCCATGACATTGCCGCGCCGGAGACCCTGGGGGCCGAGATCCAAACCGGCAGCATCGGTTACCCTGAACAGGTGCTCAGCATCACCCTCAGTGACTATACTGGCATAGTGAAATTCGTGTGCGCCATAAACGGTGCCGGCGGGTCCCAGCGGTGTATTTACGATAAGTTTCGCGTCGCGGTAACCTAAATGTAGTTTGCGGTCGGCGAAGCTGGTTTTCAGCGGCAAAAGTTCGGCCATCGTATGCACACAGCCGTGGGCATCGGTCAGTGTGTCTCCCAACACCATAAAACCGCCGCATTCGCCATAAACGGCGGCACCGCGACCAGCCGCCGATTTTAGTCCGCGCAAAAAATTTTCCGCGGCCGCCAGCGTCCGGGCATGTAGTTCCGGGTAGCCACCGGGCAGATAAACGGCATCCGCCGATCCGTCTGGTGCCTCATCGGCTAACGGTGAAAACGGAACAAGTTCCGCGTCGGTCGCGGACCATCCATCGAGAACGTGACGGTAATGAAACTGGAACGCCTCGTCCGAAGCTACGGCTATCCGTGTGCCGATGGGCGGCACCGGTTCCGGCGGAACCCCGCCGAGACGAGGGCCGGTCGCAGCCAGGAGATCGCGAAGGCCT
>JAYYZV010000078.1:0-5189 GCA_036339975.1 Pseudomonadota bacterium
CTTTTGAACTTCGTCTGGTTCCGCAATTTTAAGCGACCGAATTGAGGAGCGTCAGGAGTTGCTCCGCTGCACTATCTGGAGTTAGGCGAACGGTTGCCGGTGACAAGTTTTGTAAATTTTCAAAGGCAAACTTTGGATCACTGAATGCCGGGATCCCAGCTGCTTTCTGCCACGCTCCTCCTCCAATTGCGAGAACAGGCTTTCCAGTTGTCCGGTACTCTGCCAATTTTCCAGGGATATGCGGCGTATCCGGTGCTGTGACTAGCAGGAGGATATCTGCGGCGGCCTGAAAAGCCCTTGCAGTCTCGTAATCAACTGGCCCATGCACCTGAATCCGATTGCTACCCGGCAAGCTGGCAACAAGCGATATTTCTTCACTTTGCAATCGTCCGACCAGATGCAGCCTGAGCCGATTGTCATTACTAGCGATAAACCCTTCCAGTATCGGCCGCAGTTCACGTTGCGGATCGGAAAGCTTAAAGCTTCCCGTATGAACGATGTGAACTAAACCTGGCTCGAGATTTATGGCCTCTGTCACCGGATCAGCCGCATGCTCTATCACTGTCTCTCGTCCTGCCTCTAAAAGCTCACCAACTTCATGTGCGATCGACTGCGTTGTCGCGACTATCGAATCAGCCCGTCTGAGTAGTTTTTTTGCTAGAAACTTCTCGATGCGCGTCCACAGCCCTCTCTCGCTTCTATCCAAACGCAGAGTGGCCTCAAACCAATGGTCCCGAAAGTCCACCAACCATCGACAGCGAAACCGCCGTTTCAGAAGCCAGCCTGCGACGTGGCTAGATTCCGGTGGACTGGTAGTAATGATCCAGTCAGGCGTGTAATCAACAACGGAGCGCGCGGCATTCAGTGCCCACCGTATATCCGGATCGGGGAGCATCCAGAGCCGAGCGAAGGTCCGCCATGACTTTTTGCTGCCGGTCTCGGTCAAGGATGGGTCTACATGATGATGAGGCACGACGATTGTCGGTATGCCAGGACACACATTCGGCGCTACGATACGGATGTCTTGCCCGAGTGCAACGAGCTCGCGCGCGAACAAGTATGGCCGCATCGCGCCACCGGAAGTTGCTGGCAAACAATGCCTTGCGATTATCAGTATCCGCATAGCAGACGGATCATGCGTCGACCCACCGGTCATACCAACTGGTTAAGTTAAACATAGTCCATATTTCGACTGAAGCATCACGACGCTCTTCGCGATGTTCTCGGACTAGTTGGCGTACCGCTTCGATGTCGAACCAGCCGCGTGTCATCAACCGAGATCCGCAAATCTCCGTCTCGACCCGCGCACCAAATTCGCCACGTAACCACTCCGCTATCGGCGCGCCAAATCCGAATTTAGGTCTGTTCAAGATGCTCTCGGGTAACAAATCGCAAACGGCTTTCTTGAGTATATATTTTGTTGTCCCACCCTTTACTTTAACGGCCTGCGGAATGTCCATGGCGAACTCGACCAAACTATGGTCGAGAAACGGAACACGGGCTTCGACGGAATGCGCCATTGTCATCTTGTCGACGCGCATAAGGAGCAATTCGGGAAGGCGTATGTGTAATTCGAGCCATGCCATCTTCGTCAACGGTTCGTCATACTGTCCGGCAAGACCGCCGAGGATGTCCTGTACCGGTCCGAAACTATCGAGCGCGCCCGACCTTTGTCCTTCGATACCCGGAATATTAAAAGGCGCTTCAGGCAACCGAAAATCTCTGTATTTTAAAATGGCTCGCTTCCGCATTTCGCCGAAAGCTATTGCCCCGCTCCAAAAAGGTTCCTGCCCCGCCATCGCACGTTCGAGCACATCAATATGCGCATAATTCGTCGGAACAAAACCACGAAGAAATTTTCCGGCTACAGCTAATGGGCCAGCAATTGACTGCCCCCCCCATCGCCGCCAGTACTTATCGTAGAATTTTAAATAGGAAAGGTACCCATCATATCCAGCAAACAACTCGTCTGCCCCTTCGCCAACCTGGACGACCCGCGTACCGTTTTCGTTAATAAGTTTGCTGACGTAATAGAGGGGAACACAAACGCAGTCGGCCAGCGGTTCGTCCTGATAATAAAACATCTCATCAAGACATTGCTCCATATCCACCCCATCTATCGCGATTGAATGGTGGTGGGAGCCAAAATATTTAGCAACTGACTCGGCCTGTGCAAATTCGTTGAGCGCGGTATGGTCTTTGAAACCAACCGTAAATGTGTCGACAGGGCGATCTAACCGTTCAGCCATCAAGGCGACATTAGTCGATGAGTCTATACCGCCCGAAAGCAGGACACCAACCGGTGCGTCGGCCATAAGCTGTTTGTCCACTGCCGCCTCGAGCCGAGACCGCACTCCATTCGCGAAATACGCTTCTCGTTCTTCATTATCTAAATGGACCAATTCCGCCGGATCAATGCCGCGTCCCGGTCGCGGCCGCCAATAGCGTTCCGCCTTATGACTACCATCTGCGTCAAATCTGATTAGGCACCCCGCCGGCAATTTCCATATCCCTTTGAACATCGTCAGTGGGGCCGGTGCAGTATGGAATGTTAAATAGTGATACATAGCCAGCGGCTCGATATCCGGAGCTTGTTTGCGTATCGGCAAAATCGCCTTGATCTCAGAAGCGAAGAGTACGCGATCTTGATCTTTCGCAAGATAAAGCGGTTTTACCCCCAATCGGTCTCGGGCAAGAAACAGTTTACCGCTATTATCGTCCCACAATGCGAATGCAAACATACCGTCTAGCCGCTGCAAAAGGCCTTCGCATCCCCACTCTTCGTATCCGTGCACCAGAACTTCTGTATCTGAGTGATCAGTGCGGAAGCGATGTCCAGCGTATACAAGGGCACGCCGTAATTCCGCTTGGTTAAAAATTTCACCGTTAAAGCAGAGCTGTACCGTACCGTCTTCATTGGACATCGGTTGATCGGCGCGCAAATCGATATCGAAGATACGCAGCCGCCGACTAGCGATGCCAAAAGGATATTTTTTTGACTGCCATTGACCTCCAGCATCGGGCCCGCGGTGAATGACCGCGCTTGCCATCCTGCTTAGATCCGAAGGATTGATGCGGTCACCTTGGCGGAAGCAGAGTATTCCCGCGATACCGCACACTGCTAACTTCCACTCATCGTTCGGTCGACGTTACAAGCAATCTTCACGCCCCTCTATCCAATAGGCATGCCAAATCACGGCGTTCAGAACCGTCCAAAGGTGGAAACTGTAACCGCCACCAGCGCCCATTTGATGTTCCATCAGACCCAAGAAATATTCGTCGTTGAAAAGGCCCTCAGACCGCAGCGGCGAACGCTTGTACGCCGCCAAACATCGCGGTCCAAAGTCACCCTCCTTGAACCATTGTTCCATTGGGGCGCCAAAGCCTTGCTTGCGGCGATATAGAAGATCGTCATCAATATAGGGTTCGGCCCCCTTTTTTAGGACCCGTTTACCTATGCCATCACTGAGCTTGTAATGAGAAGGAAGACGCATCGCGAACTCCACAAGCTCATGATCGAGGAACGGCACGCGTGCTTCAACCGAATGTGCCATTGTCATCTTATCCACCCGCATCAATAGGTGCTCGGAGAGACGAATGTTCTTCTCCAAATAGGGAATTTTCTGAAGGACTTCAGGCTCGCTCAGACGGGGCAAGCCGGCTAATTGCTCCTCAACAATAATGTGGCTATCGAGGCGCGCGTGGGACCGCGAATCGAGGCCAGCCACCGGACAGTCCGTATTATCAGCAAAGGGCGCGCTGTCCGGCGTAAGTTGCTCGCGCATCGCACCCGTCCAACAGGTCGCACCACCCCAGAACAACTCCTGCCCCGCTTCGGCACGGCGGCGGAACTCCTGGTCTTCTTCGGTCAGCGTGATGGTTTCTACTGCACGGCCGAATCTGCCGAAAACACTACGGGCCTTTTTGCGTGCCGGAGCATATAAGTTTTCGTACTTTTTTCGATAGTGATCACACCACCAATAACCAAGAAAATTTTCGTCCGCTCCCTCGCCGACCTGAACAACCGTGGTGCCGGCCTCCCGTACAAGCTTCGACAGGAAATACAACGGTATGCATACATTGTCTGCGATTGGCTCGTCCTGCAGACGAACGAGGCTAGGCAGGAATTCCAGAGCCTGCGCGTAGTCGATGCGAGTCGTATGATGGTTCGTACCGTAACGTTCCGCTATGCGCTCTGCGTGGTGGAATTCGTTCAAATCTTCGTGGGTCTCGTATCCCACGGTGAAGGTCGATACTGGCCGGTTCATGACTTCGCTCATGAGCGCTACGTTCAGGCTCGAGTCGACGCCCCCCGATAGAAGGACACCCCATGGCACATCTGAAACCATCTGCCGTTCGACGGAGCGCCGAAGCAAACGAATAACTTCCGTCGCCGCCTCATCGATGGAAATGTCGCTTTCGCGCAAGGTGCCCTTTGCAGAGGGACAACTGTCCCAATACCGCTGAGCCCGGGCGCGACCCCGGTGATCAATTTCCATACGGTAGCCCGCTGGAAGTTTGAAAATTCCCTTGAACAGGGTGAGGGGTGGTGGGGATACGATGAAGGTTAGATAATGCCAAAATGCGGCCCGGTTCATCTCGCGACCGACGTGAGGATGTACCATCAATGCACGTATTTCGGAGGCGAACAGCCATTCCCCATGCTGTGTGCGGGTGAAATATGCCGGCTTGATGCCCAACCGGTCCCTTACGATATGCAGTACCGGTCGATCCCGGTTCCGAGTGTCGTAGATCGCAAACGAAAACATACCGTTCAGACGATCAAGGCATTCTATCCCCCATTCCTCGTAGGCACGCAGTAACACCTCCGTGTCCGAGTGGTCCGTTTTCCAAAGGTACTTCCCAAATCCTTCAAGCGTATTGCGAATTTCAGCATGGTTATAAATTTCGCCGTTGAAAACCAGCGCTACACTGCCATCGTCGTTCAACATCGGCTGAGATGCGGTATCGGAAAGATCAATTATCGAAAGTCGTCGAAATCCGAGCCCACATCGACCATCGGAAAATTGATGGAGACCCGCCGCGTCAGGGCCCCGGTGCAGCATTTCGTCCCGCATTCGAGCCAGAACTTGGTGCGAAGTCGCATGTTTTGCAGTCGGTTGAAATGCTCCTACAAAACCACACACGTCGCTGAATACTCCATTTGTGAATTCTCTATTTGTGCGGGT
>JAYYZV010000079.1:0-39175 GCA_036339975.1 Pseudomonadota bacterium
ACGCCCGCTTTATGATGCGCTATATGATATGATGGCGCCGGAGCAAGTGGACCGAAAGCTCGAGAGCGGCGAGATCGAGGTAGCGCCCCTCGCGTTTATGCGGGGTCGTACTCTCTCAAATGCCTATGTCATACTAGACGAGGCGCAGAATGCCACGGCAGTTCAGATGAAAATGTTTCTAACGCGTTTGGGTGAAAACGCGCGCATGGTCGTCACCGGTGATCTGAGCCAGATCGATCTGCCTTCCGGCGTCACTTCCGGGCTGCGTGATGCGATTCGGACGCTAGAAGGTGTCGATGGTGTTACCTCAATACATCTTAAAGCCAATGACGTAGTCCGTCACGAACTGGTCTCGAGGATTGTAAGCGCGTATGACGCCGCCGATAACGGGTCGGTTGGAGATGGTTGAACGCGCCTTCGATGTCGATGTCAGCGTTGATCACCACGGCTGGCCGAATGTGGTTCCTAACCTTGAAATGACCGTGCGCCTTGCAGCGGAAGCGGCGTTGAGAGCGTGCAGTTACGAGCCCGAAAAGGCGGAGCTCAGCGTTCTGATGACCGACAACCGAACCATCGCTGACCTAAATGAAAAATGGCGGGGCAAGTCCGGCCCGACTAATGTGTTGTCCTTTTCGGGGGAATGGGAAGGCTCTGGCCCAGCGCTCCTCGGCGATATCGTCCTCGCAATCGAAATTGTGACTGCGGAGGCCGAAGCGGAAGGGATAACAGTATCTGATCATGTTGCCCATTTGATCGTCCATGGCGTTTTGCATCTTTTGGGCCACGACCATCAAACCGACAGCGAGGCAAATATCATGGAAGCCCTCGAAACTAAAATACTTGAGACGCTTGGGGTCTCCGACCCATATGTGGTGGATAAGAAATTTCTCTCCCGGATAATTACATGACCGATCTGAACGACGAATCTCGGCCACGTGAAGAGGGCGAACAAGGTCTCCTCGGCCGGTTGCGCGGGATGCTGACCGGGCGCAATGGTAAAGAAACGCTGCGTGACACGATCGAGGAACTAATAGAACTCGAGGAAGATGGTGCAGGGGCAGACAATGTGGAAGAACTCTCGCTGCTACGGAACGTGCTCAGCGTGCGTGACGTAGCGGTTGCAGACGTTATGGTTCCTCGTGCCGACATCTGTGCTGTCGAGGCGGAGACGACTATTTCCGATGTTGCCAAGGTTATGAGCGACAGCGGCCATTCGAGACTACCTGTATACACTGGCCAGCTCGACGATGTTATTGGAATGGTGCATATCAAGGACCTGCTTGCATGCTGGGATGGCGACCAAGGAACCGGGATCACCAAGATAGTTCGGAAGCCGTTGTTTGTTGCACCCTCGATGCTGGTTTTGGAACTCCTTCTCCAGATGCGCGTTCTCCGCCTGCACATGGCCTTAGTTGTCGACGAATTTGGCGGAATCGACGGGCTGGTGACGATTGAGGACTTGGTTGAAGAAATTATCGGTGAAATCGAGGACGAGCATGACCGTGATTCCGGTCCCGGACTAGAACGTAAGGGCCCGGATCAGATCAATATCGACGCCCGTTTGCGGATCGAGGATTTTGAACTGGAAGCAGGTGCATTTCTTACCGACGAAGATCGCGGCGAAGATATCGACACCATGGGTGGCCTCGTATTCTACTTGGCAGGTCGTGTGCCGGTGCGGGGCGAGGTCATTCGCTATGAATCCGGCATCGAGTTCGAAATTTTGGAAGCCGATCCCCGTCGAATCCGGCGGCTCCGGGTATCTAAACTTCCCTTAAACGACGAAGAATGAACTCAACGTATGCCGAAGGTCGAGGGGTCGCCGGCCGACTGACCTCGTCACGCGGCTGGCGGCGCTGGCTAATTTCATATTTGATCGGCGCCCTAGCTGCCGCGGCACAGCCGCCAGTTCATATACTGCCCGTGCTATTTATTTCGTTTACGGGGCTAGTGTGGTTGCTAGATGGTGCGCAGACGCGTCGAGCTGCGTTTGGCATTGGTTGGCTGTTCGGCGCAGGATATTTTGCCGCTGGCTTATATTGGGTGCCCAACGCCTTAATGGTGGATGCGGCGCGGTTTGCCTGGCTAATTCCCTTTTCAGTGCTCGGATTATCGCTGGGTATGGGTCTATTCACAGGGCTTATGGCTATTATTGCGCGCCTGTTCTGGAAACAAGGCATATCTCGCATTTGCATGCTTTGCGGCGCGTGGGTGCTGTTCGAGGGGCTCCGCGGCATTATTTTCACCGGATTTCCTTGGAATCCTATAGGAAATGTGTGGGTTGCGGTGCCCCCAGTGCTGCAGGGTGCCGCATGGGTCGGTGTCTATGGCCTCTCGCTCATGACCGTATTCGCGGCTGCAGCACCTGCTGTAATGTCGGCGCCAGCCTCCCGGTATTGCCATTCTTTGGCGATGTCCGGGCTTGTGGTCGTAGCATTGGTTGCTGTCGTCGGGGCTGTTAGGCTGGAAAACCCGCCGCCAAACCGAGTCGACGCGCCGGTGATTCGATTGGTCCAGCCAAACATCGCCCAGAAAGAAAAGTGGAGCCCCACAAAAAGAGCCATAAATTTCGCTCGTAAGTTGCAACTCAGCACATTACCTGCCGCTGCCCAGCCGACCCATATTGTCTGGCCAGAAACAGCGGTGTCCTTTAAATTTCTTTTTGATCCGGCGGCTCAGTTACTATTGCGCCGAATTGTTCCCCAAAACGGGTATCTTTTAACCGGTGCGCTGCGTGTCGATCGGGTGGCTGGCCGTGCGGTGGGGGCACACAACAGTCTCGTTGCGATTGACGGTGATGGTCGCCCGCAAACTGTTTACGACAAGCATCACCTTGTCCCATTCGGCGAATATGTACCTTTCAGATCCGTGCTACCCGTTGAAAAGATCACTCCAGGCGCAATTGATTTTTCTGCCGGTACTGGGTTGCGGTCGCTGCGCCTACCCGGGTTGCCACCCTTCAGTCCGTTAATCTGTTACGAGGCGATCTTCCCCGGGAGGGTGGTGGTGCGCCGTGACCGGCCTGAGTGGTTGCTGAACGTCACCAATGATGCGTGGTTCGGGATAAGTGCCGGTCCCTATCAGCATTTTGCGAGCGCCCAGATGCGGGCAGTCGAGGAGGGGTTACCGCTTGTGAGGGTCGCAAATACCGGCGTTTCTGGGATTATAGATTCTTATGGGCGCGTGATCGCGTCCATTGAACTCGGGCGGCATGGAGTATTGGATGTGGCTCTGCCCGCCCCGGCCGTTCCAACGCCGTTCGCGCAGTTGGGTAACGTGATTCCGGCTGCGCTAATGATAGTACTTTGTTTTATATCGGTGCTAACTCACAAAAAAGAGCCTTTATGAATAATATAAAAAATCGGATTCAAAGGAATTTATACGATAGTCGTGTTTTTGAGACCGCAATTTATACATTTCTCTATTGATCGAATAAGTTAAAAACGGTGGAGGTAGGTTTGCAAGTATTAACGCGCCGGCTCCTTTTTTCGAAAAATCCAATTACAGAAAAACCAAATGATCAATAATGAAAATATGGGAAGGAAAGGTGCTGCAATGGTTAGCGCGCGCGGGCGAGCCGAGGTTGTTGACACCCATGTTGGCGGCCGTCTCCGCCAGCGTCGTAGATTTCTAGGGATGAGTCAGCAAAAACTCGGCGAAGCATTGGGTCTTACCTTTCAGCAGGTTCAGAAATATGAACGCGGTGCCAACCGCATAGGTGCGAGCCGCCTCCACCACATTTCAGAGATTCTGGACGTGCCTATAAATTACTTTTTTGACGATATTTGTCCCTCGCTGGAAAAGAAGAGTGGAAAACCCGGATTAACGGAGGCGCGTCCCAACTGCCATCACGATCCTATAGCGAAGAAAGAAACCCTTGAACTTGTCCAATCATACTGCAGGATCAAGGATCCGAAGGTTCGAGGACGTTTGTTCGCTCTGACTAAGCAACTCGGAAAATCGTTCTCTGATAATTAGGCGCATTTAGCCATTACTGGCTGGCTGGGCCTTGACGTTCGTATTCGATATTGCCAAAACGAAATTGAGAGGCTGTGGTCTCTTTGGCGGCCTGCCGCCAAAGAGATTATTATGTCTCAGTACGACATCAGCGTGATGGTATTTATAAATTTCAACGTGCTTGCGACCGATTTGGGCGGCGGGCAACTTCGAGGAGGCAAATAGTGCCGCGGGGCAGTTATCTTTTCACTAGCGAATCCGTTTCCGAGGGCCACCCTGACAAGGTCTCGGACAGAATTTCCGATTCCGTCGTCGACCTGTACCTTTCGGGCGACCCCATGTCGCGGGTTGCGTGCGAGACGTTGACCACCACTAACCGCATCGTTATCGCGGGCGAGGTCCGGGGACCAGAATCAATCACGAGCCAAGATGTAGAGCAAGTCGCCCGTGATGCCGTAAAGGACATCGGCTATGAGCAAGACGGATTTCACTGGAAGAATGCGGTTGTCGAGGTTCATCTTCACCACCAGTCTGTTGACATTGCTCAAGGCGTAGACGCTTCTGGAAACAAGGACGAGGGCGCAGGAGATCAGGGTATCATGTTTGGATACGCCTGTACCGAAACACCATCCCTTATGCTGGCGCCTATTTTCTATTCGCATGAAATTCTCCGCTCGTTGGCCGAAGCTCGCCATGCCAACCCAGCTTCCGGCCTTGGACCAGATTCGAAAAGTCAGGTAACGCTCCAATATGAGGCTGGAAAACCGATCAGGGCGACGTCTATAGTCGTTTCCACGCAGCATTCGGAAGATCTGGACCAGGATGCGGTCCGCGATATTGTGCGGCCTCACGCTGAGAGGGTTCTTCCCGACGGCTGGATGTGCCCGGAGGGAGAATTCTATGTCAATCCGACTGGGCGTTTTGTTATCGGCGGTCCGGACGGTGACTGTGGACTGACCGGGCGCAAGATTATCGTCGACACTTATGGCGGCGCTGCGCCACATGGCGGCGGTGCGTTTTCTGGGAAGGATCCTTCGAAGGTCGACCGGTCCGCCGCCTACGCCGCACGCTGGGTTGCCAAGAATGTAGTGGCATCGGGTCTCGCCGAAAAATGTGTAATACAGTTGGCCTACGCGATCGGTGTCGCGAAGCCGTTATCGGTCTACGTCGATACGGCAGGTACGGCGACGGTGGATGAAGATAAACTCTCTGGCGCCATTCAAGAGGTTGTCGATCTTTCGCCTCGTGGTATTCGTGAGCGGCTGAAGCTAAGCCGCCCAATCTATGCTCGGTCGGCCGCGTATGGCCATTTCGGCCGTGAGCCTGATGCTGACGGCGGATTCTCATGGGAAAAAACGGATCTGGTCGAAGACCTCAAGGCAGCCGCTTCCTGAGACGGGTAAAAACCCTGAGCGAAGAGATAAACCCCGGCCCGCGGCGCGCAGTTTATGGACGTCGGCGGGGTCGCCGCCTGCGCTCCAGACAACGGGCTTTGGTCGAAAATATACTTCCTAAGGTGGAGATCGACCCAACGGCGGCCGATATATTCGAACCCCGCGCTTGTTTTGAATCTGAAATAGACGATTGCTGGTTGGAAATCGGGTTTGGCGGCGGCGAGCACCTTGCCTGGCAGGCTGAAAACCACCGCCGCATCGGTATTGTCGGCTGCGAACCGTTTTTGAACGGCGTTGTGAAACTTCTGTCCCGAGTTAGCGCCGCTGACCTCGAAAACGTTCGGATCTATCGAGACGATGCGCGGCTATTAGTCCAAAGGCTGCCAGAAAACTGTTTAGGGCGCGCCTTTATATTGTTCCCTGACCCTTGGCCTAAAAAGAGGCATCAAAAGCGACGGATCGTCTCCCGCGAAGTACTAGATCACCTAGCGCGTGCGCTTCGAGATGATACCGAGCTTCGCATCGCTACCGACGATGCAGGGTACCTCGAATGGATTCTCTGGCATCTGCGGGGTCATGCAGATTTTGTGTGGCATGCATCGAAGCCGGGAGACTGGCGGGACAGACCCTGTGACTGGCCGGCGACACGCTATCAGAATAAGGGGACCGCTGCCGGGAGAAGTTGCGCCTTCCTGACTTATAGGCGCAGAGCACGGGTTTAACTCAAAGATCGATAAACGCTTGCCTTGTCCGACTGTCGCGAGTAAGTTACGTGCCAATTAACCACGCGCCTTTCACCGGCGGTAGAAAAGATTTTAGAAGTGGGCCGAGCCCACTTTTTTTATTGCTTGTGGACTATCCTATCGGTGGTGGCGAGCGCTGAAAGACCCGGAGAGAAACGACAGGTCCGATGGATCAGGCAACTCTAGTGGGAAAACTGGTGGAACCGGTGCTGGAAGCTCTAGGCTACGATCTCGTCCGCGTGCGCCTGAGCCCGAGCGGCGGAGAGGGCCCGTGTTTGCAGATTATGGCGGAACGTGCAGATCGTGCCGAAATGACTGTGGAGGATTGTGCGACTATTAGCCGAAAAATCTCGTCCCTGCTCGACGTCGAGGATCCGGTTACCGAAGCCTACACACTCGAAGTAAGCTCTCCCGGCGTCGACCGGCCTCTCGTTCGGCTAGAGGATTATGATAGGTTTGCTGGATTTGATGTTCGGGTGGAGAGCAAAGTACCGTTGTTGGACCGGAAAAAATTCAGCGGCCTTCTAAAGGGAACACTCGGCGACTTAGTATTGATTGATGTCGACGGGCAAATATACGAAGTACCGTTTGCGGATATTGGTCGTGCGAAACTAATTCTGACTGACGAATTAATTGCTGCTGGTCAGCATGCTAACAAAAGACAAAACGCCTGAGGGTAACGAAAGAACGACTATGGTTGATATGGAGAACATCCCTGTTGCGGGATATGACCGGCTCGAACTTCTGCAGATTGCCGATGCCGTCGCGCGGGAAAAATCAATTGAGGCCGAGGAAGTGTTGATCGCGATGGAAATGGCAATCCAGAAAGCTGCCAGATCGAAGTACGGGTTGGAACACGATGTACGAGCTGAAATTGATCGCAAAAGTGGTGATATTAAGCTGGCTCGCTATCTAGAGGTTGTGGAGGAAATAGAAAACGAGGTCACGCAGGTCACACCCGAAGAAGCAAAGACTATGCAGGAAGGCGCCGCTGTCGGTGATTTTATCGTTGATTCGCTGCCGCCTATTGATTTTGGGCGTATCGCCGCACAGACAGCAAAGCAGGTAATAGTCCAAAAGGTTCGCGAGGCGGAACGCAAGCGTCAATATGAGGAATACAAGGACCGCGTCACCGAGATTGTAAACGGCATTGTCAAGCGGACCGAGTTCGGCAATATAACCGTGGACCTCGGCCGCGCTGAGGGCGTGATTCGACGAGACGAATCCATCCCGCGGGAATCGTTGCGCCCTGGCGATCGAGTGCGTGCATATATTTACGATGTGCGCGAAGAGATTCGTGGCCCGCAGATTTTTCTTTCGCGGAGCCACCCCCAGTTCATGGCAAGGCTGTTCGCTCAGGAAGTACCGGAAATCTACGATGGTATTATCGAGATCAAGTCGGTAGCGCGGGATCCTGGGAGCCGGGCGAAGATTGCCGTCCTCTCCAACGATTCAAGTATCGATCCCGTCGGCGCCTGCGTCGGGATGCGCGGCAGCCGCGTTCAGGCCGTTGTCGGAGAATTGCAGGGCGAAAAGATCGATATCATTCAATGGTCGTCTGATCCCGCAACATTTATCGTTAATGGGCTTGCCCCGGCCGAGGTCACCAAGGTTGTATTGGATGAAGACCAACAGAAGATCGAAGTTGTGGTGCCTGACGAACAACTTAGTCTTGCGATCGGCCGCCGAGGCCAGAACGTCCGACTGGCGTCGCAGCTGACCCAGTGGGACATAATGATTTTGACCGAGGATGAAGAGTCTGAACGCCGGCAGGAGGAATTCAATTCGCGGTCTCAAATGTTTATAGACGGGCTGGATGTCGATGACGTTGTTGCCCATCTGATGGTAACCGAGGGTTTCTCGAGCATAGAAGAGGTGGCCTATGTGCCAATCGAAGACCTTCTGTCGATAGAGGGCTTTGACGAAGATATCGCGGAAGAGCTTCGCAATCGCGCGAATCTATATTTGACCGAGGAAGAGGATCGGCTAACCAAAAAGCGCCGCTCGCTTGGTGTCGTAGATGAGGTCGCTGCGATAGCTGGTTTGTCCCCCCAGATGCTGGTGACACTCGGTGACGCCGGGATCAAGACCCTCGACGATCTTGGAGACCTTGCTTCCGACGAGTTGATCGATCCGGGTAACCGCGAAGGAGAAGGACGCGGGCTCCTCGCCGATTATGGTTTGGGTGAAGATCAGGCCAACGAAATCATTATGGCTGCCCGTGCCCATTGGTTCGACGACGATGAAGAGCCTGCGGAAAAGACAACGGAACGCGCAGAGTAGGGCTTAGCCGGCGGAATGAGAAAATTGGCCGAAAATATGCCAGAACGGCGCTGTATATATACGGGCACAACCGCCCCGCGTGATTTTCTAATTCGTTTTGCCGTTTCGCCGGACGGCGAGATTGTGCCCGATCTCGAAGAGAAGCTGCCGGGCCGTGGATTGTGGTTGACGGCAAGTGCCGATATAGTGCGCCGTGCATGCGCTGAGAATGTATTTTCTAGGGTGGCACGGCGAAACCTCTCAGTTCCTGTGGACATGGTTGACCGGCTAATAGTGCTCCTAGATCGGCGCTGCTTGGATCTGATAGCTTTGGCGCGGAGGTCTGGCGCCGCGGTAGCAGGGTTTGAGAAAGTGCGTCAGGCGCTAGCTGTCGGAGGGGTTGCGTTACTGGTCGAAGCAACCGATGGTGCAAGTGACGGCCGGGAAAAAATCGGCCGAAAAGCATCCGGAATCGAAACGTTGTCGCTGTGGAGCGCCAATCAAATCGGCGGCCCGTTTGGGCGCGACCGGGTGGTTCACGTAGCTGTTCTCTTCGGTGGGCTGGCCAAGCAGCTGATCCGCGACGGACGGCGATTGGAAGGTTTGCAAAGAGAGGTCGCCACTACCGGCGCACGACTGAAGTTGCAGGAAAGCTGACGGAATATGACTGATCAAAAAGAAACCGACGGCAAGAAAAAGAAACTGACACTGTCCCGCCCCGGCAAGCTGGAGTTGAATAAGACGGTAGATGCTGGTCAGGTTCGCCAGAGTTTTAGCCATGGGCGAACTAAGTCAGTCGCCGTGGAGGTCCGCCGCAAACGGACATTTAAACAGTCTGACGACGGCGCGATGACCGAAGTGCGTGATGTACCCGTGGTTAAGGAAGAGGCTCCACCGGAAACAGCTACACCTTTGGATCTGGTGGAGGAAGCACCGCCGCCGCCGGCCCGGACGTTGACAGATCAGGAACGTGCCGCCCGGATGCGTGCATTGGAAGGCGCTCTCCAAACCGGGACGGAGATGGCGGAAAATCGTGCAGAGCGCGAGGCTATGGAGGGTCGCCGTCGTGAGGAAGAAAAACGCCAGCGCGAAATTGAAGACGAGCGGCGAAAGGAAGAAGAACTTAGGCGCCGTGCAGAGGAGCAAGAACGCCGCAAGCTTGACGAGGAAGCAACCCGCCGCGCTGCGGAGCAAGCAGCGCGGCTGGAGGCCGACGTCGCCGTGGTTAGCGAGACGATTAGGCCTAAAGGTAAGGTGAGGGTTGAGGCGCGTGCCGATGATGGGGAAGGTGAGAAACGGCCAAGCCGCGCTGATGCCCGGAAACCCGCGGCTCGTCGCGGCGGAGATCGCCGCCGCAGCGGCAAACTGACGATTTCACAGGCGCTTAACGATGAAGAACGCCAGCGCTCACTCGCGTCGGTGCGCCGGCAACGCGAGCGCGAAAAAAGGGCCTCCTCAGGGCCCAAGGAATCAGTCAAGGTTTTTCGGGAGGTCACAATTCCTGAAACTATTACGATCCAAGAGCTGGCGAACCGGATGACCGAACGTGCCGGCGACGTGATCAAAGCGCTCATGAACAATGGTATAATGGCGACTATTACAGAGACGATCGATGCGGAAACGGCGGAACTAATCGTGACCGAATTTGGTCACACGCCGAGACGCGTATCTGAATCTGACGTTGAAATCGGCCTAAAGGGCGACGAAGACGATGATGAAAAACTTCAGCCGCGCCCGCCAGTAGTGACCATCATGGGGCATGTAGACCACGGTAAGACGTCGCTTCTGGACGCATTGCGCGCGACCGATGTTGCCGCAGGGGAAGCTGGTGGCATTACCCAACATATAGGGGCCTATCAGGTAGAGATGGAAAGCGGTGCCCGGATAACGTTTCTGGACACACCCGGCCATGAAGCGTTCACCGCGATGCGGTCTCGCGGGGCGAACGTCACTGATTTAGTCGTGCTGGTCGTTGCTGCCGATGACGGCATAATGCCTCAGACGGTAGAGGCTATCGACCACGCCAAGGCAGCAGAGGTACCCATTATTGTCGCGATCAACAAGATAGATAGGCCCGACTCAAATCCCGATCGTGTGCGCAATGAATTGCTATCCCATGAGTTGGTGGTCGAAAGCCTTGGCGGCGATGTTCTCGCTGTTGAAGTTTCCGCGGTCGAGAAAACAAATCTCGACAAGTTGCAGGAGGCAATCATCCTGCAGGCGGAAATTCTGGAAATCCGCGCTAATCCCGAACGCAATGCCGAGGGCGTGGTCGTCGAAGCCAAGGTCGAAACCGGTCGTGGCTCGGTCGCCACTGTTCTGGTTCAACGCGGTACGCTGAACGTTGGCGACATAGTTGTTGCCGGAGCGCAGTGGGGAAAAGTACGGGCTTTGCTGGACGATGAAGGTGGGCAGCCGAAGACAGCCGGCCCTTCTACACCAGTAGAAGTTCTCGGCCTCGGCGGCACGCCGAATGCTGGTGATGAATTCTCGGTGGTCGATAATGAGGCGCGTGCCCGCGAAATAACAGAGTTCCGTCAGCGACGTGATCGTGATGCTAAAGTTCGGGCGGGTGCGCGAGGCACGCTGGACGAAATGTTCAGCCAGATTCAGGCGGGCGAGGCGAAGGAGATCCCGATCGTTGTTAAGGCTGACGTTCAGGGTTCGGTGGAGGCTATTGTGCAGAGCGCGCAGAAACTAAGTAACGACGAAGTATCGGTGCGGGTATTGCATACCGGAGTTGGCGGGATCAACGAATCCGATGTTACGTTGGCTAATGCATCTAACGCGATGATGGTCGGTTTTAACGTTCGCGCCAACGCGCAGGCTCGAGAACTGGCGGGGGCCGAGGGCCTGGATATCCGCTACTACGCTATCATTTACGATCTGGTTGATGACTTAAAAGCAATGGTGACCGGAATGCTGGCACCACAAATCCGCGAAACCTTCCTCGGAAACGCGTCTATCAAAGAGGTGTTCAACATTACCAAAGTGGGGCGGGTAGCCGGTTGCGAGGTTAGTGAGGGCGTGGTACGCCGCGGCAGCCGTGTGCGACTGCTGCGCGACGATGTCGTCATTCACGAAGGCACTCTTTCGACCCTCAAGCGCTTCAAAGATGAGGTCCGCGAAGTCACGCAGGGTTTTGAGTGCGGTATGGCGTTCGAGAATTATCAGGACATTAAGGATGGCGATGTGATCGAGTGTTTCGATGTTGAGGAAATCGCCCGTACGCTCGATTAATTTCGACCTTTCAACGCAGACTCGTTCGACCCACGCCGAGGGCTTTAAAGACGAGAGGGCATCATGAAGCGAGGAGAATTTAAATCCCGCAGCCAGCGGCAACTGCGTGTTGGAGAGGTTATACGCCATGCTCTGGCGCAAATACTTGAGCGCGGCGAAGCACATGACCCCGGTCTCGACGGAGTGTCAATCACTGTCACCGAAGTGCGGATCAGCCCTGATCTGAGGAACGCAACGGCCTTCGTCATGCCGTTGGGCGGGGCCGACGTCGCCCCAATTCTCGAAAGTTTGACACGCGCAACGCCGTTTTTCCAGCGCCGAATCGCGTTGGCGGTCGATATGCGCCGCCTGCCCGCTCTATCTTTCCAGCTGGACGAGAGTTTTGATAACGCCACCCATATTGACTCACTTCTGCGATCGTCAGGCGTCGCGGCTGATTTGGCTGGCAATCCCGGCCATTTGACCAGCTCTGGCAACGATGAGCCGTAGACGAAAGGGCCGGCCAGTGCATGGCTGGCTGGCGGTCGACAAGGACATCGGGGTCTCCTCGACGCAGGCGGTCGGGCGGGCCCGCAAGTTGCTCAACGCGCAAAAAGCTGGACATGCCGGGACCCTTGACCCACTCGCCACTGGCGTGTTGCCGATAGCGTTGGGCGAAGCGACGAAAACTGTTTCCTATGTGATGGATTACGCGAAAACCTATCAGTTTACGGCCTGTTTCGGAGAATCCCGAGATACCGACGATCGGGCTGGCCGGGTTTTGGAAACCAGCGATATTCGTCCTGACGATGCGGCAATCCGGGGCGTGCTCGGTGGCTTTGTGGGCGTGATTTCCCAAGCGCCGCCCTTGTATTCGGCGATAAAAATCGACGGGCAACGCTCGTACAAACGGGCCCGTGCGGGGGAAGTGGAGCTGCCGCCTGTCAGGGACGTGGAAATAAGCCGTTTTGAGCTTGTCGACCGGCCAAGTGCCGATCACGCGGTATTCGAGGTCGATTGCGGGAAAGGCACATATGTCCGGAGCCTTGCCCGTGATCTGGGCAAGTGTCTTGGAACCGTGGCGCATGTATCGCAATTGCGCCGGACGCGGTGTGGACCATTCCATGAGAAAGATGCGATTTCGCTGGATACGCTTGCGGAATCCGTGCTATGTGCCCCCCCGCAAGAATGCTTGCTACCCGTCACGACCGCGCTGGACGACATCTCGGCGCTGGCCATGACGGAAACTCAGGCCGGATGTCTGCGTCATGGACGTACGGTGCGGGTGCGAAACGGCCGCTCGATTTTCGTCGATGGAAACCAGTTGAATGCCATATACGATGGAGATGTGTTGTGTGCCATGTCGGGGGACACCTTGGTCGCGCTTGCCCGTCTCGATGGAGATGAGATTCGGCCGGTGAGGGTCCTTAACATCTAAGGCGCTGCCTAAGACAGTGCGGAAACGGAGTAGATGATGTCGATTACGCAAGAACGGAAAGCAGCGCTCATTACCGAATATTCGACCGGCGAACACGATACAGGTTCACCCGAGGTGCAGGTCGCGATACTGTCAGAACGTATCGGCAACCTCACCGAACATCTGAAAGAACACAAAAAGGACTTTCACTCGCGTCGCGGGCTTCTGATGATGGTCGGCCAGAGGCGGCGCCTGCTGGATTACCTAAAGCGCAAAGATCACTCGCGCTATCAGACACTGATAGGCCGTTTGGGACTCCGGCGCTGACGCACTAACCGATTTCGGACTGATGCACGGAGCTGGTCAGCAATACCATGGGCCGGCGTCTGTTTATACGCGCAATCGGAAAACGACTGCGGCCATGGGGGCCGCGCAAAGCCCGGCAAGGATTAGAATGGCTGCCGGCCGCATTCCACAAGCCTTGGATGCGAAACCCGGTCCGGCTGCGTAGGGCGGCGGACCTGAGGAAGGAATGGATTATATGTTCACAACATATCGGAAAGAAATTGAATGGGGCGGCCGGCCGCTCGTCATCGAAACCGGTAAAATCGCTCGGCAGGCCGACGGTGCCGTCATGGTGACCTACGGCGAAACTAAGGTGCTCTGCACTGCAGTTGCCCAGAAGTCGCCTAAGCCGGGAATCGACTTTTTCCCCCTGACGATCAACTATCAGGAAAAAACATTCGCCGCTGGAAAAATTCCAGGCGGCTTCTTCAAACGTGAGGGGCGCCCGTCCGAAAAGGAAACGTTGACCTCGCGTCTGATCGACCGGCCCCTGCGACCCCTGTTTGCTGACGGCTTCCGGAATGAAACTCAGGTTATCTGCACGGTTGTTGCGCATGATCTGGAAAACGACCCCGATATTGCGGCACTAGTTGGCTCATCCGCTGCGCTGACAATCTCGGGAATTCCCTTCATGGGGCCGATCGCTGCCGCACGCGTTGCGTATATCGATGGCGACTACGTGCTGAACCCTTTGCAAGAGCAAATGGAAAACACCGCTCTCGACATGGTCGTGGCCGGGACGGCCAATGCGGTCAACATGGTGGAATCCGAAGCCAACGAACTCTCAGAAGACGTGATGCTGGGCGCTGTCATGTTCGCGCACAAATCGTTTCAGCCAGTGATCGATATGATTGTCAGCCTAGCCGAGGACTGCGCGAAAGAGCCTTGGGATTTGCCGGAAGCGCCGGCCGATCAGGATGAGCTGCTCGCCCGCGTGCGCAGCGCCGCTGAAGAAGGTCTGCGCGATGCTTATAAGGAAACGCTCAAGCAGGCCCGCGTCGAAAAAATCGGCGATGCCAAAGATACGGCTATGGAAGCCTTCGTTAATGATGACGAAGACATCCGGGAACGCGCCAAAGGCATGCTTAAGACAGTTGAAAAAGATATCGTCCGCAACGCCATCCTCGATACCAAACTGCGTATTGATGGGCGCGACCTTGAAACCGTCCGGCCGATCGAGGCCGAGGTCGGCGTTCTGCCGCGTGCGCATGGTTCGGCGCTATTTACCCGCGGCGAAACTCAGAGCCTCGTTACCGCCACGCTCGGTACAGGCCAAGACGAGCAGATCATCGATGCGCTCGAAGGCGAATACCGCGAGCATTTCCTTCTGCACTACAACTTCCCGCCCTATTCGGTCGGTGAAGCTAGCTTCCTGCGCTCACCAGGCCGTCGCGAAATTGGACACGGCAAGCTCGCTTGGCGGGCGATTCGTGCGCTGCTGCCGACCAAGGAAGAGTTTCCCTACACCATGCGTGTGGTGTCGGAAATTACCGAATCCAATGGCTCGTCGTCGATGGCAACGGTCTGCGGCACCTCGCTATCGCTTATGGATTCGGGCGTGCCGCTGCGCCGTCCCTGTGCCGGCATTGCCATGGGGTTGATTAAGGAAGGCGATAGGTTTGCCGTTCTGTCCGACATTCTCGGTGACGAGGATCACCTCGGTGACATGGACTTTAAGGTGGCCGGTACCGAAGAAGGGATTACCGCCCTTCAGATGGATATCAAAATCACAGGCATAACAGAGGAGATTATGCATGTTGCCCTGGGTCAGGCTAAAGGCGGACGGCTCCATATTCTTGGCGAAATGTCTAAGGCACTGACCAGTGGCCGTGAAGAAGTCAGTGATTTTGCGCCGCGGATAACAACTTTTTCTATTCCGAAGGACAAAATTCGCGAAGTCATTGGTACCGGTGGCAAGGTAATTCGCGAAATTTGTGAAGAAACAGGCGCCAAGGTTGATATAGAAGACGACGGTACAATCAAGGTGTCCTCGGTCGATAATGCTGCTAGCGAGGCGGCGGTCAACTGGATCAAGGGCATCGTTGCTGAGCCGGAAATCGGCCACATATATACCGGTAAGGTCGTCAAGGTTGTCGATTTTGGTGCATTTGTTAATTTCATGGGATCTCGCGACGGTTTGGTTCATATATCTGAACTTGAGAACCGCCGAGTTGGCAAGGTTACAGACGTTGTCAACGAGGGTGACGAGGTCAAGGTAAAGGTTCTTGCTGTGGATGACCGCGGGAAGGTTCGCCTGTCGATGAAAGTCGTCGATCAAGAAACTGGGGATGATCTGTCCGGTAAAGATGAGGACGCGCAAAAGAAGGCCGAAGACGCCGACAGTTGAAGTCTTCTTAATTTGACCAGTCCCCAATAATAAAAATTCGGGGACTGGTCGTTCTTGAAAAGCTTCATATACTATTCTGTAGATTTAACCGCTATCCGGGAGAGACACCCTGAAGCCTCTACAGCCAATTATTATTTCTGGGAAAGAGGTTGCCCCTCTGGTCGAGGGCGGCAAAGGTATTGCCGTGTCTAACGGTGAAAGCTCGGGCGCTTGGGCTGCGGCCGGCGGGGTTGGCACGTTTTCGGGCGTCAATGCTGACTCCTATGACGAAAATGGCAATCTGATTCCGGTCAAGTATCAGGGCCGCACGCGGCGCGACCGGCATGAAGAACTCATCGCATATGCCATTCAGGGCGGCATAGCTCAGGCTCGTATTGCCCATGAAATGGCCGGCGGCCAGGGCCGTATTCACATGAACGTACTTTGGGAAATGGGCGGAGCGGAACGGGTGTTGGACGGTGTGCTGACGGGCGCCCACGGCCTGATTCATGGGGTGACCTGTGGGGCCGGGATGCCCTATAAGATTGCGCAAATTTCAGCTAGCTACGGTGTCTTCTACTTCCCAATTATTTCCTCGGCTCGCGCATTTTTCGCCCTGTGGAAACGGTCATATCATAAATTTCCTGAATGGCTCGGTGGCGTTGTCTACGAGGACCCTTGGCGTGCCGGCGGCCACAACGGCCTGTCAAATAGTGAAGACCCGGAAAACCCGGAAGATCCGAGGCCACGCGCCGCGGAACTGAGAAAGGTCATGAACGAACTCGGCCTGGAACAGGTGCCAATCGTTATGGCTGGCGGTGTTTGGTATCTTCGGGACTGGGAAGACTGGATCGAGGATCCGGATGTTGCCCCCATTGCTTTTCAGTTGGGCACACGCCCTCTCCTGACTCAGGAAAGCCCAATTTCTGGGCAGTGGAAGCGCCGCCTTCTGGGTCTGACGGAGGGCGACGTGTTCTTGAACAAGTACAGTCCGACCGGTTTTTATTCCTCCGCGGTACGAAATGATTTTCTGCAGGAGCTAAAAGAGCGCTCCGACCGGCAAATTGCCTTTGCCGAGCAACCTGCCGGAGAACTGAACCAGGAATTTCAGATTGGCCCCCGAGGCAGAAAGGTCTTCGTCGCACCTAGCGATAAGAAACGCGCTAAAAACTGGATGGCCGAAAATTTCACCGAAGGAATGCGAACCCCGGATTCGACGGTAATTTTCGTGTCGTCGGGCATGGCAAAACAAATACATCTCGACCAGTCTGAATGCATGGGTTGCCTATCGCAATGTAAGTTTTCAAATTGGGCGCAGAACGATGCTGGCACGACCGGCCGTCGGCCTGACCCTCGGTCGTATTGCATCCAGAAAACATTGCAGGACATCGTGCACGGGGAAAACGTTGATGAGCAGCTGATGTTCGCCGGCCATAACGCATATAAATTTAGCGACGACCCTTTTTACGCAAACGGCTACATTCCGACGGTCAAGGAATTGATGGAGCGCTTGCACACCGGAGATTAAGCGCGGCTCCGCTGATTCCAGTTTTTAGGAATTCCAAAATAACGGCGTAGACATTGTATTTTTTGACTTTTAATTAGTTAAATTCCATTTTATACGGTGATCCATGGGTGAAAATAAATGTCATAATCGTTCCTATAGCAGGGTCATTGCTAAGCTCAAACAGGCGGGGCTACGCCCCACGCGCCAGCGCATTGCGCTCGCCAAGCTTCTATTCGAGACGGAGGATCGTCACGTTTCGGCAGAGGATCTGCACGGAGAAGCTTGTGCCTCCGGCATAGGTGTCTCACTTGCCACGATCTATAATACGCTGCATCAGTTTACCAATTCTGGCCTGATGCGCGAAGTGGTCATCGAGGGTGGGCGGTCCTATTTCGACACCAATACTGGTAATCATCATCATTTCTTCCATGAAGACACCGGTCGCCTCGAGGATATCCCAAGTGACCGAATTAACGTCTCCGCCTTGCCCAATGCACCTGAAGGTACTGAGGTCCGGCGGGTCGACGTGGTCGTCCGCGTAGCCCGCCGATCTGACTAATATTCGTACATTAGAAACATTCCAATTTGTTGACCGGCTGAATTCGTGAACCTATATTCCTTTTGCTTGAGGCTCTGACAGGGCGCCAGTGACTTTAGGGAAAGGGCCATTGTTGCTTTTCAGATGATCTAAACAACTGCAGGACAAACACAAAATAGGAGAGTGGCATGCCGTCACTTGGTGGAACTAAGACAGAACAGAACTTAAAGGATGCATTTGCGGGAGAATCCCAAGCCAACCGGCGTTATCTATATTTCGCACAAAAGGCCGACGTCGAAGGCTACAACGATGTTGCTACAGTATTTCGATCGACCGCTGAAGGGGAAACCGGTCATGCGCATGGACATCTTGAATATCTTGAGGAGACGGGCGACCCCGCGACGGGAGAACCCATTGGCACCACAGCGAACAACTTGAAGGCTGCGGTCGCCGGCGAAACGCACGAATACACAGATATGTATCCCGGCATGGCACGCGAAGCCCGTGATGAGGGTTTCGAGGAGATCGCCGACTGGTTCGAAACGTTGGCGAAGGCTGAGCGGTCCCACGCAGGACGTTTCCAGAAAGCGCTCGACGACCTTGACTGATGGCCCCCGCGGCGCCAGTTGGCGGCGCCTTTAAAGAACCTGAGCTGGACAGAGGGATGTCGGTTCCCTCATGTCCGGCTGGCCTTTATCAAATTTTATTAAGGGTGTGACATGTCGGAAGGCAGCCTAGAGGCGCCTCAGCGCCATCCTATTCCGTGGCAGGACGCGGAATTCTATGATGAAAAGAAGCTGGATGATGAGCTACGCCGCCAGTTTGATATTTGTCACGGCTGTCGCCGCTGTCACAATCTGTGCGATTCATTTCCGAGGTTATTTGATCTAATTGATGAAGCAGAAAGCATGGAACTGGATACGGTCAATTCGGACGGTTTCAAATCTGTAGTTGACGCTTGCACGTTATGCGACATGTGTTTTCTGACGAAATGTCCTTATGTTCCCCCGCACGAATTCAATCTAGATCTGCCGCATTTGATGCTTCGTTATCGCGCCATAGAACACAAAAAAAGGAGGACAGGTTTCGCAACCCGGCAGATCGCAAAAACCGATCGCAACGGCAGGTTTGGGGGAGCTGTGGCACCAGTGTCCAACTGGGCTACCAAAGTTAGCAACGTGCTAACGCGCTCAGCAATGCAGTCCGTCGCGGGTATCGATAAGAAAGCGGCGCTGCCAGACTTTCACAGAAAAACACTGACGGCGCGCGCTAAAGCCGGCATTCCCAAAAGGGATTGCAGTGCTCCTGCGGCTGATAGAAAAGTGGTGATCTATGCAACATGCTTCGTTAACTACAACGATCCATCCATAGGGGAAGACGCGCTGGAAATACTGTGCCGGAACGGCGTTAAATGTAAAGTTCTTCACCCGGTGTGCTGTGGCATGCCAAAGTTGGAGCATGGCGACATCGAAGGGGTGGCGAAAGCCGCCCGTAAGGCCGCTAAAGCCTTTAAACCCTGGATTGAAAAGGGTTACGACGTACTTGCGCTTACGCCGAGCTGTTCTTTGATGCTAAAATCAGAATGGCCCCTGATCTTACCCGATGACGAAGACGTACGCCTGTTGTCAGAAGCGACCTGGGATATCAGCGAGTATGTCGTTGATATTGCGAAGAATGAAGGAATGGCGGATGGAATGTCGGCACTTGAAGGTAGTGTGACGGTTCACCTCGCATGTCATTCCCGGGCGCAAAATATGGGACAAAAGGCAGCTGAACTTCTTCGTCTTATCCCCGATGCCGATGTCGAGGTCATTGAGCGTTGCTCGGGACACGGCGGCTCTTGGGGAATGATGAGGACCAATTTTGAAACGGGGGTTAAGATCGGCCGGCCGGCGGCGCGCAAGGCGCTCGAAACCGCGCCGAAATATGTGGTTTCGGAATGCCCGCTGGCAGGCATGCATATACTCCAGGGCATGGAGCGCTTTGCCGAAAATGAAATATCTTCACCGCAAATTCCTAATCATGCACCGCATCCGGTCCAGCTGCTCGCAAAAGCGTACCGCGCCGACTATGAATGATATGTCTATGACCAAATTGATAACCCGGGGCGATATACTTCCCTTCGACGATTACGCAGTTAGCCGCAAAGATTACAAAAAGGCTTTAACGGAGAAAAAAAAGAATCGCCGGATAGAGGTGGGTCCGCATGCCACGTTCTACTTTGAAAACTACGAGACAATGTGGCATCAGATTCACGAAATGCTCTATATTGAACGTGGTGGCGAAGACCAAATTTTAAACGAATTGGCAGCCTATAACCCGCTTATCCCGCAGGGAAGGGAACTGATCGCAACTGTGATGTTCGAGATCGCCGATCCCGTGCGGCGCGCCAATGTGCTGGGATCGCTGGGCGGTATTGAGGAGACAATGTTTATCACTGTGAACGCCGAAAAAATCGCCGGGGTGGCTGAAGCGGATGTGGATCGGACCACCGCAGACGGCAAGGCTTCTGCAGTTCAGTTTGTGCATTTCCCATTCACCGATGACCAGACCTCGGCATTCGCTGCGGGCAGCGCGCAAGTGACCGTGGGTTTTACACACCATAATTACGTCCACGCGGCGGGTATGCCGTTGACCGTTCGTACCGCCGTTTCCGAAGACTTCGATTAAACCTCCGGGCGTTGGCGTCCTCTCGCCCCAGAAGAGACGCTCACTGTCTTGTTTGTGTTAGCGGAATGTCGCAGGCTAAGAGCGCTTTCGTTACGGCGATAGAATCCCTTGGCATAGGGCCAAGGCTTGCTGCTTCCAAACTTGTGGGTGGGTCTGCATGGTGCGGGCGAGCCTTACTTCAGCTTCTCGTCGGAATACACACCCCAGATATGGCCTCGGCGCATCCAGCCTCTGCGTTCTCCGACCTCTAAGTGGCACCAGTCCCCTTCGCATTCAAGGACAAGCCCGACAGCCTTTTCCATAACCCGTGCGCTCAGCACGGAATTGGCATCTGGGTCCCGACGCAGTGGCTGAAGCCCGCCAGTCACGACGATTGTCCGCCTTCCCGATAGCATCGATCGATGGACCCAGCCCTCCGTCCCCTGCCAGTCACGGATTTTTCGCCAGTTCTCGAACTCGGCCGTAATTTCCACCGGCATCCCTCGGGAGTGGTATTTCCAGTCAACTGGATAGCGGACGCCAGGTCCAGTTCGGAGATGCACCTCGTTGGCACGCAAAGATGCATAGCGCGGCAACGGATAGCCCGTTTCGGCGATGGCGGTAACCGGCAGAAATAACGTCACCGGATTGCAAAGGGCTAGAAAAAGAAACCATTTCAAAGAACGCAGCATGGCATAATTATATACCCCAGCGACAATTTGCTCTAGGGGACAACATATCTAGACAGCCACCATTCTCCCTGATACGCCAAAGGCTATATACGGGGAGGTTGGCCGGAATATGGCTAAAGGTAAACCAGTTATAGTTGTAACGCGTCGCCTGACGCCTGACGTCGAAAAACGCATGAAAGAGCTTTTCGAGGCGCGTCTGAATGTTACCGACACGCCGATGTCTGCCGAAGAAATCATCGCGGCGTGTGACGCGGCCCGGGTCCTAGTTCCGACTGTGACCGATTGGATTGATGCGGACCTGATAAGCCTGCTACCCGCTTCGGTGAAGCTGATCGCTAATTTTGGCGTCGGTGTCAATCACATCGATCTCGAAGCCGCCGCCGCGCGAAATATTGTTGTCACAAATACGCCCGATGTGCTGACAGACGACACGGCTGACATGACAGCTTGCCTGCTCCTTGCCTCGCCTCGCCGGCTCGTTGAAGGAGAACGGCTTATACGGTCCGGCAAGTGGGCCGGCTGGGCGCCGACGTTTATGGTCGGCCATAGAATTTCCGGGAAAAGGCTGGGTATTATCGGGATGGGCCGGATTGGCCGGGCTGTCGCCCGGAGAGTAAAAGGTTTCGGTATGTCGGTTCACTATCACAACCGTCGTCGAGTCCCCGAAGAAGCCGAACGCGAGCTTGAAGCTACATATTGGGGTGATCTGGATCAGATGCTGGCGCATATGGATTTCATCTCCATAAATTGTCCGCACACCAGGGAAACACATCACCTTTTGAATGCGGAGCGCCTTGGGCTAATGAAACCGCATGCGTTCATAGTCAATACGGCGCGGGGCGAAATCATCGACGAGGTAGCCCTGGCGCGCTTGCTTGCCGATGGCAAAATCGCGGGTGCCGGGCTAGATGTCTATGAACGTGAGCCAGAGATAGAGCCTGCTCTGTTAAAACTGGACAATGTCGTGCTTGCCCCCCATCTGGGTTCCGCAACCTACGAAGGCCGCATCGCAATGGGTGAAAAGGTGATTGTCAATATTCAAAGTTTCACCAACAGCCAACATCCGCCAGATAGGGTCTGCGAAGTCTAAAAAAGGTGTTTATCTGCCGAATCAGATGTAAAGGATTGCCCCGTTCGCCGAAGCATCCGCCAGAAAACTGACGGCGCTTCCTTCTGTAATTTTAATATCGGTTCGCAACTGACCGCGACTAACCGCAGTCGCGCGCATTCCCATCTCGCAGACCATGAAAGTTGCATCCATCTCGGCACAGGCGATGAGGAGTTCTTCGAAGGTCGCGAGGCCTTTCTGCGCTAACATTTTTTCCTGCGGCCCATCGGCAAATCCGAGCGTGATAGCTCGTGTGCCGTCCATAGTGAAAAACAGCGTCACGTCCTTTCCGGTTGCAAGCGCCGCGCTGGCCATCACCAAGCCGTAGTGAACGCGGTTAAACTCGCCCGACTGGATTATCAGCGACAGTTTGTCTGGGGGCGACATCAGAGAGAGTGGGTCCGTTCCAATTTGCGGGTATAAATCATGACTTAAACGGCGTGGGCCGACAGGTTGGTAATCGATGGCGCATCCCCGCACAGCGGGCAGGCCGGATCGCGGGGAAGTTTCATTCTCCGGAAATCGGCCGCCAGAGCATCGTATATCATCAGCGATCCAGCAAGAGTGTCGCCGATCTGAATGATCTCTTTTAGCACTTCTACCGCCTGCAGAGATCCCATGGTTCCTGCCAGTGCGCCAAGAACGCCGCCTTCAGCGCAGCTCGGCACAAGTCCGGGCGCGGGTGCTTCCCTGTATAGACAGCGGTAGCATGGCTCCCTGTTGCCGAGCCCCGATCGGAACGTTGCTATTTGTCCCTCGAAGCGCAGTATCGCCGCTGATATGAGCGGTTTTCCCGCCAAGTGGCAGGCATCGTTAACGAGAAAACGGGTAGCAAAATTGTCACTGCCGTCCGCAATGACATCGTATGGGCCAATTAACTCGTTCGCGTTTTCTGCGGTCAGCCGCAAGCGATGGGGAACGAAGGAAATCTGCGGGTTAATCCCGTTGACCGTTTCCCCGGCGCTGTCGACCTTTGGCACACCAATGTTGCCGGCTGAATGAATGACTTGGCGCTGCAAGTTGGACAAATCGACCCTATCGTCGTCGACAACGCTAAGGGTGCCGACACCCGCGGCTGCCAGATACATCAAAAGCGGCGCACCGAGACCGCCCGCGCCGATGACGAGTACTTTCGCTTTCAGAAGTTTCTGTTGTCCAGCGCTGCCGACTTCCGGCAGGACGATATGCCGGGCGTAGCGCTGGATCTGGTCTTCGGAAAAATCCACTGTAAGCGGCGATCAGATGCCTGTAGACCCAAACCCGCCGGTGCCCCGGTCGGTGTCGGACAGGACGCCCACTTCCCTTAACTGTCCTTGAGTGACCGGCGCGATGACCATCTGTGCAATCCGCATGCCGCGTTCGATCAGGAAGTCTTCTTTTCCGAGATTGATCAGGATTACTTTCACTTCGCCGCGGTAGTCCGCGTCGATAGTGCCAGGCGTATTGAGCACGGTGACACCGTTCTTTGCCGCTAGACCCGACCGTGGACGGACCTGCGCCTCGAATCCCGCCGGGAGCGCGAGCGCCAATCCGGTTGGGATAATGTCGTGCCCCCCGGGGGTAAGTGTTATAGGTCCGTTGATCGCGGCTGCCAGATCCATGCCCGCCGACTGCCCGGTTTCATAGGCCGGTAGCGGGAGGTCCGCGTTGTGCGGTAGACGGGTAACCGCGATCTCGACGGTGTTCACTCGGCGGCCTCCGGCATGGAAGATAAGTGGTCTACTATACGTTTCGCGAGGTGGGTCGCGACATCTGCCTTGGCCTGCGTGGGCCAGCCCTCAACGCCGTCAACGGTCACCAGATTAACGGTATTTTCGTCACCGCCAAATGTTCCCATGGAAGGCGATACGTCGTTGGCGACAATCCAGTCGCAGCCCTTGCGCGCCCGCTTTGCCAGAGCATTGGCGACCACGTCGTCGGTTTCAGCTGCAAAACCGATTACCAACGCTGGGCGCTGGTTATCCGAATTCGACAGGGCCCGTAGAACGTCAGGGTTTTCTACCATATCCAGAGCCGGGGGTTTTCCATCATCGTGTTTCTTGATCTTCTGATCGCTCGTGGTTGCCGGGCGCCAGTCCGCGACAGCTGCGGCGCAAACTGCGATATCCGCGGGTAGGGCGCCTAAAGCAGCGTCGTACATTTCTCGTCCGGATTTGACGCGAACAATCTCCACGCCGGGTGGGTCGGCCTCGAACGTCGGTCCTGTGACTAAGGTTGTGTGTGCGCCCAGCCCCGCCAACGCGACGGCGATTGCATGGCCCTGCTTTCCTGACGACCGATTGGCGATGTAGCGCACAGGGTCGATGGCTTCATGGGTTGGACCGCTGGTGACGATGGCGTGGCGGCCTGCGAGTGGTGTCGAGGCACCGAAATATGTTTCGATACTGTTCACGATATCCAAAGGCTCCACCATGCGGCCTTCGCCGTATTCGCCGCATGCCATGTTTCCTTCAGTCGGGCCAGAAAACAGCACGCCGCGCGATTTCAGCGCCGCCACGTTATCTTGGGTCGCAGGATGTTTCCACATCCGGACATTCATGGCGGGAGAGATCAATATGTCCTTGTCGGTGGCCAACAGAACAGTCGTTGCGAGGTCGTCGCTGATGCCGTGGGCCATTTTCGCCATGATGTTCGAGGTCGCCGGCGCGACGACCAGCAGATCGGCATCGCGCGAAAGCTGAATGTGACCCATCTCGGCTTCGTCGGTGAGCGAAAACAGATCGCCGTAAACTTTGTCCCCGCTTAGCGCCGAGACCGACAACGGCGTGATGAACTGTGTCGCGGAATCGGTAAGCACGCACCGGACCGATGCCCCGCGTTCGCGCAGCCGGCGGATGAGATCGAGGCTCTTATATGCTGCGATCCCGCCAGAAATGATCAGAAGCACGCGTTTTCCGTGGAGCATTCAGTGCCCCCACTGTGGCTGGAGAGCCGGTAACGTAATGATTCTAAGGAATTTCTGCAACAAAATGCGCTCAGTCCAATATCAAGGCGATAATAACAACAATGACCGCTACCACGCCCCAGCTTCTCCAGCTACCGCCGCGCCTGCCCGCAAGAGCATCCAGCGATGCTGGGTCAACACGGATCCCGTGCCGCGCAGTGTGCCCTATCGATTCTTCCATATCTGTAACGAGATGAGGCAGCCGTTCGACGATATCCAGCATGGAATCTGCCGCATCTCGGATGCGCGCCTCGGGGCCCATATGTTGGAGCATCCAGTCTTCGATCAGGGGACGCGCTAGTTCCCACATGTTGACGTCCGGGCACAGACGACGGCCTACGCCCTCCGCGACCAACATGGTTTTTTGCAATAGCAATAGCTGCGGTTGTGCTTCCATATTGAATTTTTCGGTGACAGCGAAAAGCTGCGCCAGCAGCCGCGCCAGTGATATTTCTCCCAACGGCAAGCCGAGAATGGGCTCGGCGATCGACCGGGCGGCCTGCGCGAATTCGTCGACCGACTGGTCTGCGGGTACGTACCCGGCTTTGATGTGAACCGCGGCGACCTGTCGATAATCGCCGGTTAGAAAGCCGTGTAGCATTTCGGCAAGGTACTGGCGCGTTCGTTTATCAAGCCGTCCCATGATTCCAAAATCAACAGCGTGAAACACGCCGTCGTTGTCGATGAAAATGTTTCCAGGATGGAGGTCGGCATGAAAAAACCCGTCGCGAAATACCTGCAGAAAAAAAATTTTTGCAAAATTTGCTACGATTTCTTTGGCTGTTTCAGCCGGCATCTGCGTCAGGTCGAGTTCGTTGACGGGAGTGGCATCAATCCATCCGGTGGTCATGACGCGGCGGCTAGTATATGCCCAGTCGACTTCAGGTACTGAAAAACGGCTCTCATCGGCGAGATTTTCTCTAAGTTCGTCCGCAGCGGCAGCTTCGAACCGTAAGTCCATCTCGATTTCGACCGACCGGATGATGGTGTCCACTGCCTCGACAGGTTTTAGCCTACGTAGTGCGGGGCGCGCATTCTCGATCTTTACTGCCGCCCATCGGGCGAGATCAAGATCGCGGGCGAATGCCAGCTCAATATCTGGCCGCAGTATTTTGACCGCTACTTGCCGCCCGTTGGTTAGCGTTGCCCGGTGTACCTGGGCGATCGACGCAGCAGCGATGGGCTCGGTCTCGAAGGTGGCGAACAACTCCTGCACAGGCTTGCCAAGCTCAGCTTCAACCGATTGCCGGGCAACTTCCCCGTCGAATGGGGGGAGTTGGTCTTGGAGCATTCGGAGATCGTTGGCCAGTGCCTCGCCCACCAGATCCGGCCGCACCGACAAGGCCTGCCCCAACTTGATGAACGACGGCCCCAGTTCTGTCAGCGCGGCGGCCAGGCGCTCGCCCTCCCGCCGCGACGACATTCCCGAAATCCGCGGTGCCAACATGAGGAGCCGGATAAAGAACGGGCCCTTTCGAGGGAATCCGTCCCGTTCGAACAAGAATAGGGCGTCGTGTCGGGCAAGTGTCCGGGTGACCGAGACGATGCGGCGAAAGTGGCGCAGGCCGGAAACCATAGGTCAGATTCGCCAGCCGGAATGCTGCCAGACGATGCCACCGGTCAGCGGTGTAATCTTAATGTTGCCAAAACCGGCATCAGACATTTCGTCCCTTAGCGCTTTTGGTTTTGGGAACTGGCGAATACTCTCTGCAAGATATCTATAGGATTCGCCATCCTGCGCAATCCGCTGTCCCAGCCACGGTAACACTAGGAAGGAATATGCGTCATATATTGGTTTAAGCTGTGGTAGAACAGCGGGGCTGAACTCCATGCAGATGAAATGACCGCCGGGTTTCAGGACCCGGCGCATTTCTTCGAGTGCCGCAGGGCGTTGGCTGACATTCCTGAGACCAAAAACTCTGGTGAAAAAATCCGCTAGGCCGTCGGGGAAAGGCAGAGCTGCGGCATCGGCGCAGGCCCGATTCGGGCCGGCGCCGACCTCCCCTCGGTCTATTGCCCGGTCTATGCCGGCGACCAGCATGTTAGAGTTAATATCGCAAATTACTGACGTAGCCCCGCCCCTTTTTAGGAAACCATCGGCGATATCGCCGGTGCCGCCAGCAACGTCCAATAGCAGGTCGGTACCGCGTGGCCTGAGCCCGTCGAGCAACGTCGCCTTCCAGAGCCGATGCAAGCCTCCTGACATTAGGTCGTTCATAAGGTCGTAGCGACCGGCGACCGAGGAAAAGACGTCCCGGACCATGGTTTTGTGATCGTCCGGACTAACTTTTCGGAAGCCAAAGTTTATATTGTCAGGGGCGCCCTTCGACGAATTCTTTTCCTTTGATTCCATACGTTTGAAGATAGCGTGCGCGAGCCGTAACCGCTACCTTCTCCGTATGCCCGAATTGCCGGAAGTTGAAACAGTACGCCGCGGCTTGGCCAGTGTGATGGAAGGCCGTCGTATCCAACACGTGGAGGTCCGGCGCCGCGATCTGCGTTTTCCCGTGCCGCCCGATTTCGCTGACCGGCTGACCGGCCGGACACTCCAGACTCTTGGACGCCGGGCAAAATATCTTGTCGGTACATTCGACGACGACACTGTGTTGCTCGCCCATCTTGGTATGTCGGGCCGCATGGTGATAGAGACCGAGGGGGATCAAACAGTGTCAGGGCGGTTTCTCTATGGTGCGGGTGCACACGATGCGCACGAACACATTGTATTCGTGGTCGGCAACGGGACAGTCGTGCGGTTCTCCGACCCGCGCCGCTTCGGGATGATGCTGCTGACGACGGTTCAGGATTTTTCATCTCATCGTTTGATCTGCCACTTGGGACCGGAGCCGATGGGTGACGAATTTACCGGCCCTGTTTTGGCGGCGCGGCTTAAAGGTAAAAGGACACCAATCAAGTCGGCATTGCTTGATCAACGCGTCGTTGCCGGCGTTGGAAATATCTATGCCTGCGAGGCTTTGTTTGAAGCCGGGATATCTCCACGGAGAACAGCGTCCACGGTTCAAGGCATGCGCGCTGCGCGCCTAGCCGGCGCGTTACGTGCCGTGCTTGCCCGGGCTATCAGTGCTGGTGGATCCTCTTTACGCGATCACGTTGCGCCGACGGGCAAACTGGGATATTTCCAGCACAGTTGTAGTGT
The DNA here is from genome assembly GCA_036339975.1 of Pseudomonadota bacterium. Taxonomy (GTDB): domain Bacteria; phylum Pseudomonadota; class Alphaproteobacteria; order MPNO01; family UBA830; genus UBA830. The sequence continues at coordinate 28,256 of JAYYZV010000079.1, forward strand.
TTATGGTCGAGAGGGCGAACTTTGCCCGGGACCCGGCTGTGGCAAGTCAATAAAGCGAATTACTCAGGCAGGGCGCTCGACGTTTCTATGTACGAGGTGTCAAAGGTAAAAGGATGATCGGTTGCGAGTGTTAATTTACATCTGGGTTGTAGCGGTTCTGTCCATTGCGCCGTTTTTTGGGCAATCCGCGCTGTCCCAGACCTTCTTTAGTGCGATAGAGGACCTGCCTATTGCCCCGGGACTAATTGAGGCGGTTGATGAGGGCGTCAGCTTTGGCAGTGTCAGTGGACGTATCGTGACCGCGATCGCCTATGGAGGTGGTGATATTTACGCGTATCGTGGGTTCTATAAAAAGGCTCTGCCCGCATTGGGTTGGAGGCGGGGCCCCGACAATGTATATCGGCGTGATCAGGAGGCGCTTAGTCTTGACTTTGAAAACCGGAATTCACTTATCAAAATCCGAATTCGCGTGGTTCCGGCCAGCTCAGAAAAAGTTCGTTAAACGCCTTGAAGTGCTTGACGTAGGCCCGCTTCCCACTTAAAAACTCCGCCGAGTTTAGAGGAAAAAATTATGGCTAACACATCATCCGCTAAAAAGCGGGTCAGGCGAGATATGCGAAAAACCGCGGCAAATATCAGCCGGCGAAGTCGGGTCAGGACCTATATCAAAAAGGTTGAAGTCGCGATTGAGGGTGGCGATAAGGATGCGGCTGATGCGGCGCTAAGGGAAGCGCAGCCTGAATTGATGCGCGGCGTTACGCGGGGTGTATACAAGAAGAATATGGCCGCACGAAAAATTTCCCGTCTGTCACAGCGTATAAAAGCAATCTGATCCAGCGTGGCGTTGAGATAAGTCTTTAGACTCAATAAGTTCCATCTCGGGCGTTGGGGTTGAGGTTTAAAGGGCCGGCTTTTGCCGGCCTTTCGTATTTGTGTAACGGCCCGTGATCCGATCTTGGTCGTCGTTTCTAGATCGTCCACAGGTTATTAATGTTTCCAATCTGTCAACCCTATAAATTTTGAAGAATCGCAATTTTTTTCTGTTCTTCGCGTGTTCCACCCGTTGCACGGTCACACGGTCGGGGGTACATTGGGGAGTGGGCTCAGCAGGGTGACCCTACAACATAAAAAACTCACTGGCGCGTTATTCGAGCTAATCAGTGAATGACCCATCTGTACCGGCGGGTCTTGTTGGTGACTAAAGTAATTACCAAGTAACTGAAAAATAAAGCCGAAGTAATGTTGGTGAATAAAAAGCGTAGTTTAGGGGGCAACTGTGGTCATGGGGGGCAGTCAATGAACGATTCTTCCGCACCTGCAAGCACCGCTGCAGGGCAGTTTGGCAGTGCGGGTTATGCCGGGGATGTGGATGTTGTTGAGGCTTGGGAGGCCGTTAAAGACACCCCAAATTCAATGTTAGTCGATGTGCGCACAAAGGCTGAGTGGAACTTTGTTGGCGTTCCGGATCTCTCTTCCGTGAACAAAGAACCAGTGTTAGTCGAGTGGCAGGATTTCCCGAAGATGGATGTAAATGGCTCGTTCGTCGATGCGGTTGCTGCTGCTGCGCCTGACAAATCGACTCCAATTTATTTTCTGTGCCGCTCTGGCGCCCGGTCTAAGTCTGCCGCGATCGCTATGACTCAGGTGGGTTACGTGGAATGCTTTAACATTGCGCAGGGGTTTGAAGGTCCCCATGATGTTGCGCACCATCGAGGCTCGACGGATGGTTGGAAGGCGCGCGGCTTGCCTTGGGTTCAGGGTTAAAGCATGGCCGGACAGAAACTCGCTCCGGAGATAACTGCCCGCTGGACTCGGGTTCGGGGCGTGCTAAGGGCTGAAGTGGGGGATTCGGCCTATAAAAGCTGGCTTAAGCCACTTGGCCTTGTCGAATTCTCCAAAGGTGTGGTGAGGCTCTCGGTGCCAACCAGGTTTATGCGCGACTGGATCGCTAATCACTATGGTGCTCGGATATCGGAATTGTGGTGTGAGGGCAATTCGCTTGTGAGCGAAGTGGAAATTTTTGTGCTTTCAGAGGCTGAGGATGCACGCACGCAAACTCCGCAAAAGGCGCCATCGGAAACCGCGGTTAACGCCGCGGCTGGTGCGCGGGTGCGGCCGGAGCGCGCCGAGGGTGACGTCAGTGCTGCGCTGGACCTTAGGTTCAAGTTCGAGAACTTCGTGGTAGGCAAACCAAACGAACTCGCCTATGCCGCGGCGCGCCGAGTCGCGGACGCGGAAACCGCCACTTACAACCCGCTTTTCCTGTATGGTGGCGTTGGGCTAGGTAAGACCCATCTGATGCATGCAATAGCTTGGCACATCCGCGAGCATCAGCCGGGTCGTAAGGTGGTCTATCTGTCGGCTGAAAAGTTCATGTATTATTTTATCCGCGCCCTGCGTTTCCAAGATACTATGGCGTTCAAAGAACGCTTCCGATCGGTTGACGTGTTGATGATTGACGATGTTCAATTTATTAACGGCAAAGAATCTACTCAAGAAGAATTCTTCCATACTTTCAATGACTTGGTGGATAACAACCGTCAGGTTGTGGTCTCAGCGGATAAGTCTCCGTCAGACTTGGAAGGTATGGAGGAACGCCTCCGGTCGCGCCTTGGTTGGGGGCTGGTGGCTGATATCCATGCCACCACCTATGAACTCCGCCTCGGGATCCTGCAGTCCAAGAAAGACGAAATCGGCGCGGTGGTGCCTGACAAGGTATTGGAGTTCTTGGCCCACAAGATCACATCAAGCGTCCGGGAGCTAGAGGGAGCGCTTAACCGCGTAGCGGCGCACGCGTCTCTGGTCGGTCGCGACATAACTTTGGAGACCTGCCAAGAGGTCCTTCACGACCTATTGCGTGCCAGCGATCGCCGAATCTCTATTGAGGAGATCCAGAAACGCGTCGCCGAGCATTTTAACATCCGACTTGCCGACATGCATTCGGCGCGGCGGTCTCGGGCTATTGCACGCCCCCGTCAGGTTGCGATGTATTTGTCCAAGCAACTTACCTCTAGGTCGTTGCCAGAGATTGGGCGTAAGTTTGGGGGGCGTGATCACACGACCGTGATGCACGCCGTCAAGAAGGTTGAGGAACTAAGGACAAGCGACACTACCTTTGCTGAAGATGTCGATCTGCTGCGACGCATGCTGGAAGGCTAATTTAAAGCCGGATACCGGCCTAGGTGGCGGTCCCAAATGCGCCTGTCTTCGAAGGTTTGAGGTTTAAATTGACGTATTGATTCGCCCTTTACTGACGGCTTTTTCGGATGTCTCGTAAGCCCCTGATAAAGCTTATCTTTCAAGAGTCTGTCGGCGAGGAAAATTCTGCAAGGTTTCTTGGGATTTCAAAGGCTTGTGGTATAGTTTTCGATGACTCTAAGGGTTTTCTGAAGCCGCAGCGACGCTACGGCCTGCCGAGGAGACAACAGGGAACCTTCAGCTGGTCCCAACAAGCGTGAAAGCCGATTTAAAGCCATGCAATTCACTATCGAACGCAGCACCCTCCTGAAGTCTCTTACACATGTTCAGGGCGTCGTCGAACGTAGGACTACGATTCCGATACTGTCCAACGTTCTCTTGCAGGCGAACAGCGGCAAGCTTGGCCTAACGGCGACCGATATGGATCTTGCCATTATCGAAGGCGTGTCGGCAGACGTGTCGCAGGACGGATCGACGACGGTGCCCGCGCACACGCTGTACGACATCGTCCGTAAGTTGCCCGAGGGATCGCAGGTGGAAGTTGCCGCCGGTGGGGAGCAAGGACAGCTTGAAATCCGGTCTGGGCGCTCAAAGCTCAGCCTGACTACGTTACCGGGAGAAGACTTCCCGGTTATGTCCGACGGCGATCTACCACACCGGTTTACCGTGTCGGCAGGCGTGCTGCGCCGTCTAATCGACCGTACCCGCTTCGCCATGTCGACCGAGGAAACCCGTTATTATTTAAACGGCCTGTATTTTCATGTCGCCGATACTGACGGTATCGCGGTGCTAAGGATCGTTGCGACCGACGGCCATCGTCTGGCGCGAGTTGAAGTGCCGCTCCCCGAGGGTGCAGCTGGTATGCCGGGTGTTATCGTGCCCCGCAAGGCCGTGGGTGAAATCTATAAGCTGATTGAAGAAGTTGAGGATGATATCGAAATCGCTTTGTCGGAAACTAAAATTCGCTTCGCGTTTGGCGATGTGGTGTTGACGTCCAAATTAATCGACGGGACGTTTCCGGACTACGACCGTGTGATCCCCTTTGGCAATGATAAGACGCTCGAGGTGAAGCGCGCCGAATTTGTCAAGGCGGTTGACTTGGTCTCCACGATTTCGACTGAGAAATCGCGGGCGATCAAACTTTCGCTCGAAAACGGCAACCTAGTGCTTACCGCCACCAGCCCAGAGGCCGGCAGCGCTCGCGAGGAGTTGGATGTGGATTATAATGATGGTCCACTGGAGATTGGGTTTAATTCAAAATACCTCCTAGATATTACCCAGCAGATCGAAGGCGCCGATGCGAAATTTGTGCTCTCCGACGGGGCGTCGCCGACGCTGGTGCAGGATATGGGCGACCCGAGCGCTCTGTACGTCCTGATGCCCATGCGTGTCTGACGCGCTGGTCCAGCTTTTGCAGAATGCCCTAGAAAATTTCCCTGATCATACCGGCACCTTGGAGCGCTGTGCGGTCCTGAGGTTGGCGCTGACCGATTTCCGGTGTTATGCGCAATTGCGGCTGGATGCGGACGCGCGCCCGGCTGTGCTGACTGGCGCGAATGGTGCAGGCAAAACCAATCTTCTGGAAGCGATCTCCTTTCTGGTTCCAGGCCGCGGGCTACGTCGTGCGAGGATGCAGGACGTGATTCGGAACGACGGAAACTCAAATACAGTGCCCGGTGCCCTGCGTTGGGCGGTAGCATCGACCCTTGATACAGCGGGCGGTACGGTCGAAATCGGCACCGGGTTTGAAGCTTCGGGCGAGGGTGTAGGTGGTGGGCGCCGAGTGATTCGTCTTGATGGAGAAAACACACGTAGTCAGGCGGCTTTGGGTAAGGTCCTCGCTGCGGTCTGGTTGGTCCCAGAAATGGACCGGCTCTTTATGGACAGTGCAGGTGGCCGCCGCCGGTTTCTTGATCGGCTGGTTACTGCGTTCGATTCGGCGCATACCAACCGCCTGAACGAATATGAACAGGCTATGCGGGAACGCACACGGCTGTTACGTGACGATCGGGCCGGCTTGCGTAATGCCGATATGGCTTGGGTGTCAGCGCTCGAACAACGAATGGCCGAGAGTGGTATTGCGCTGGCCGCGGCTCGACGAGATTTTGTGAAAAAACTTGGCGTTGCATGCGAGCTTGCGATTGGCCCATTTCCCGCTGCTAGCATAACTTTGGTTGGTGAAATTGAAAACTGGCTTGATGAAGGTTCTGCGCTTGAAACCGAAGATAGGTTCCGCGAGTTCCTAACGAAAAATCGAACCGCTGACCGAGAGGCCGGACGCGCATTGACCGGTCCGCACCGTTCAGATATCGGTGTTGTGCATCTTGCTAAACAGCGCCCTGCCGCAGAGTGTTCAACCGGCGAGCAAAAGGCGCTACTTATCAGTATGGTTTTGGCGCATGCTCGCCTCGTCGCGCTTGACCGTGGCGCCGCACCCTTGCTTTTGATGGATGAAATAGTTGCTCATCTCGATGCCAAGTGCCGCGCCGCGCTGTTCGACGAGATCTGCGCTATCGGAGCACAAGCCTGGATGACCGGCACTGACCAAACGTTATTTGAAGAGTTAGGGGATCGGGCCCAGTACTTCCGTGTCGATAACGCCTACGTCCATATAGTTTGAGGATAGCATGACGCCACCTGCAGATACGCAATCGCCGGAAAACGTAGAAACCGAAGTCGATGATGCCGAATACGGTGCCGACTCAATCCAAGTTCTGCGTGGTTTGGAAGCGGTGCGAAAGCGGCCAGGTATGTATATTGGAGATACTGATGACGGTTCTGGCCTCCACCATATGGTATACGAAGTAGTCGATAACGCTATCGACGAAGCACTGGCTGGACATTGCTCCGAGGTCACGGTGACGCTCAATGGTGACGGGTCAGCGATGATCACCGATGATGGCCGCGGAATCCCGGTGGAAATCCACGAAGAAGAAGGCGTCTCCGCCGCTGAAGTTATAATGACCCAGCTTCATGCGGGCGGAAAATTTGATCAGAACTCCTATAAGGTTTCGGGCGGTTTACATGGTGTTGGCGTGTCTGTTGTGAATGCATTATCGGAATGGCTGGAATTGCGGGTCTGGCGCGACGGCAAGGAACACGTGATGCGGTTCAGCAACGGTGAGGCGGACGCACCGTTGGCAGTAGTCGGCGATGCGAATGGAAAACAGGGCACTGCAGTTACGTTCATGCCCTCCGAAGAAACTTTCTCTATGATCGATTTTAACCTGTCTACACTGGAACATAGGCTGCGCGAACTGGCATTTCTGAATTCGGGTGTCAGGCTAGTGCTGACGGATGCCCGAGGTGTGGAGCCGACGTCGGTCGTACTGGAATACGAAGGCGGGATTGAGGCGTTTGTGCAACACCTCGACCGCGGTAAGACCCCGCTGATAGAATCTCCTATCATCATTACTGGCGAACAGGATGGCGTCAGCGTCGACATGGCACTGGAGTGGGCGGACAGCTATCACGAAACCACCCTGTGCTTCACCAACACCATTCCCCAATCCGATGGGGGTACACATCTGGCGGGCTTCCGGGGTGCGCTTACGCGGACGGTTAACGGCTATGCCAACGAGAGCGGGCTGGCTAAGAAGGCAAAGGTCTCGCTGTCAGGAGACGATGCCCGTGAAGGGCTAACCTGTGTTTTGTCGGTAAAGGTTCCGGATCCGAAGTTCTCGTCTCAGACCAAGGACAAGCTAGTATCGTCTGAGGTTCGCCCCATCGTTGAGAGTGTTGCGACTGAAAAAATTGGGCAGTGGTTTGAAGAGCATCCCAACGATGCCAAACGTGTGGTTGGGAAGGTGATAGAAGCGGCGGTAGCGCGGGATGCAGCGCGCAAGGCACGCGACCTGACGCGTCGCAAGGGTGCGCTGGATATTTCGTCGTTGCCGGGTAAGCTGGCGGATTGTCAGGAAAGGGATCCCGCGAGCTCTGAATTGTTCATCGTCGAGGGTGATTCTGCCGGCGGTTCTGCCAAGCAGGCCCGAAACCGTAAAAACCAAGCTGTACTGCCGCTTCGCGGCAAGATCCTCAATGTCGAGCGCGCGCGCTTCGACAAGGTTTTATCATCGGTTGAACTTGGCACATTGATTACCGCGCTTGGCGCCGGCATCGGGGCCGAGGAGTTTGATATCGAAAAGGCCCGTTATCACAAGATCATCATTATGACGGATGCCGATGTCGATGGCAGTCATATCCGTACATTGTTACTGACATTCTTCTACCGGCAGATGCCCGAGATCATTGAGCGTGGCTATCTCTATATAGCGCAGCCCCCCCTTTATCGCGCCAAGAAGGGCGACAGCGAGACCTATCTGAAGGATGATCCAGAGATGGAGGAATACCTGATCCAAGCTGGTATCCGGGATGCGGTGATGACGATTAGCGACGGTGCTCAGATTGCTGGCGATGATCTATATGATCGTGTCAAACAGGCGCAGCGGGCGAAACGACTGCTGCGACCGATGTCTTCCAAGCTCACCAATGCCGAGGTTGCGGAACAGGCGGCGGTGCTGGGCGCATTTAACCAAATTTTGCTGGATTCCGACGAACAATCCAATCTAGTTGCCGATGCTTTGGCTCGGCGGCTAGATGGCCTAGCCGACTCGGCTAACAGAGGTTGGACAGCGGAGATGATCGAGGGTGGCGGCATCGCATTCCTTCGCACTCGCCGCGGCGTAACTGAACGTCAGGTCATCGATGGTGCTTTGCTGCGGTCAAGCGAGGCCCGCCGACTGGACGAAATGGCGTCTGACTTTCAGTTATTATTTGCGCGTCCTGCAACCCTCACGGCGCGGGACTTCGAAAAACGAATCACCGGTCCAGTCGAACTGTTCGACGCGGTGCTGGGTCTTGGCCGCAAGGGTATTAGTTTCCAGCGTTACAAAGGGCTGGGCGAAATGAATCCGGAACAGCTCTGGGAGACTACTTTGGACCCCAATGTGCGGACGTTGTTAAAAGTGCGGATCGAACATGGAGATCGTGCCGAGGATGTCTTCTCGACCCTGATGGGCGATGTAGTGGAACCCCGTCGTGATTTCATCCAGGAAAATGCGCTGAAGGTAGTAAATCTCGACGTTTAGCTACTCGCCGGCATTAGCAATTTTGTCGAAACTTGCTCCGAAGGCGGCGCACACCAGGACGTCCTTCAACTCGGGCGCGATATGTCGATAAAATCGCCGGGCCGCTCGGTTTCCTTTCAGGACCGACCAGAAAATCCAGCGCGCGCCGCCCTCGCGGCTCTCTCGTGCTACGCTGCCGACCAGTGCGGTGCCAGCGCCGCTACGCCGATAGTGCCTGTCGACGTAAAGATCAGCCAAGTAAACTCCTCGCGTGGCACTATCGGTATCGTAGCCCCAGTAATAGACCGCATATCCCACCGTCACCCCTCCTACTGTTGCGACCATTGTTTCGAAGGCTGGGTTGTCGCCGAACCCGTCGCGCAGGACCGCTTCGGCCGAAAATCGAGACTCGCGTCCGCCGTCCGATACACTCAGCGCTCGCGCCATTGCCGCGATGTCGTCAGCGTCTTCACGCCGTGCCTGCCGGACCTCGATCGAAGGGAGAGCCTGTGCCATTCGCTGTCACGTATGCCTTGTTTTTGCCATAATGCTGAAGTCGATTGATGCGGCTTTTAATTTACTAGATATAGCATCATGGCCGTGGGAAAACGTATAAAGCCCCGACAACCTCGAAAGGGGCTGCGGAAGGCGTCAACCGCTGAGAAAGCCCCCTCCCGATATAGCGGAAATTCGACATCTACTCCATCGGCAAAAAACCTTGCGCCGCCGCTGGGTGGTTCGGGAAGAAAACGGTTGGCCTTCCGCCTCTTTAAATGGTCCTTGATCTGTGCCATCTGGGGCGGCGTGACATTGGGCACGCTGGTGGCTTGGTATGCTTGGGATCTGCCCGATATTGATAAACTTAAAGCACCCACCCGTCGTGCCAGCATTACCATTACTGATACTAGCGGTCGTGAAATTGTGACCTACGGTGATTTGTACGGCGAACCGTTGGATGTCGCTGACGTGCCACCCCATTTGGTGCAGGCAATTCTCGCGATCGAAGACCGTAGATTTTTCGAACACGGTGGGTTTGATCCCGTTTCGTTGGCGCGCGCAGTCGTCGCCAATGTCCGAGCTGGTAGGGTGCGCCAAGGTGGTAGCACGCTGACTCAGCAGCTCGCTAAGAACATCTTTCTCAAACCCGATCGCACGTTGCGGAGAAAGGTTCAGGAACTGCTACTGGCATTCTGGCTGGAGGCTAATTTTTCGAAAGAACAGATTTTTACGTTATACATTAATCGCGTGTATCTCGGTTCCGGGACCTATGGCGTAGATGCTGCTGCGCGACTATATTTCGGCAGATCCGCTAAAACTGTCTCTCTCCATCAGGCCGCGGTCATTGCCGGTTTGTTAAAGGCGCCGTCGCGCTATTCACCACTGCGCAGCCGAAAAAATGCGGAAGATCGCGCGCGGGTGGTTCTGGGAACTATGGTGACGGCCGGTTTTTTGGATAAGAGGTTGGCCCGAAAGACTGGCGCGCAGCGGTTGAGGGTGATCAGCCGTTCCGGACCCGACCGAATGGCCCGCTACTTCACTGATTGGGCTCTCGAGCGGGTTAACGGTTTCGTTGGGCGAGCGGAAAGCGATCTGATCGTCCGTACTACCATGGATGTCCGCCTCCAGACCCTAGCACAATCTCGATTGCGCGGCTTGCTGAAGCGTCAAGGCAAAAGACGCAATATCGCCCAGGCGGCGCTGGTATCGATGTCGCACGATGGTGCTGTCCGGGCTTTAGTCGGCGGGCGCGACTACGTATCCAGCCAGTACAACCGGGCTTTTCAATCTCGTCGTCAGCCGGGCTCCGCCTTCAAATTGTTTGTGTATCTAGCTGCGATGGAGAACGGCATGTCGCCGCAGGATAGGTTGATCGATGAGCCGCTGAAAATAGGTAAATGGCGTCCGCGAAATTACGGGGGCCGCTATGATGGGACGGTAACGCTGAAAGACGCCGTCGCGCGATCGATCAACACCGTTGCCGTTCAGGTATCTGAGCGGGTTGGCCGTCAGAAGGTGATCGACACGGCGCGCCGCCTAGGTATCACGTCGCCGCTTAAGTCACATCCAAGCCTAGCGCTGGGCGCCAGCGAGGTATCACTGGTGGAACTTACCGCCGCTTATGGCGTGGTAGCGAATGGCGGTATCGCGGTCTGGCCGTATGCGATTACCGAAATTTTGACCCGCCGCGGTGAGGTTCTCTACCGGCGCACGGACGGTGCTGTCCCGCATGTGGTCGATAACTCGGCAACGCGCGATATGAACGATATGTTGCGTGCGGTCGTGACCAGCGGTACCGGGCGCGCTGCCAATCCCGGTCGCCCGGCGGCGGGCAAGACCGGTACCAGTCAGGACTTCCGGGATGCTTGGTTCATCGGCTACACAGGCGAACTGGTCACGGGTGTGTGGATGGGTAATGACGACAGTTCGCCTATGAAACGGGTGACCGGCGGCAGTTATCCTGCAGAGTTATGGCGAAGTTATACGCGCGCGGCACTAGAGGGAAAGCCAGTGAAGCCCCTGGCGTCGCGGGTAGTCCCCTCGCCGCCCCAGCCAGGCTCCCGCTCGCGATTTCTGGACTGGCTGAAGAGAAATGTTGATGTGTCTGTGGAGGACCCCGAGGGTCTCAATAATACTGACTAGGGTGATTGTTCGTTGA
>JAYYZV010000080.1:0-12667 GCA_036339975.1 Pseudomonadota bacterium
ACCTTCAATGTGGGTATAAATTATACCGCAGTTTTTGACTTGCCGGCCCTCCGCGCCCATCGCTACCCGGTCGAGGCAAGTTTCCACGAAAGGCGCCGAGGTTGCGCCAGACATGATTACACCGTCAGCGTGACTGCCAGACAGTGCCAGCATTTTGAGCCCTGATGCGGCAAGAATGATGGATACTCGATCAGTCGGGTTGACTAGCCTTCTGTTGGAAATCCGGAAAACGTCACCCTCGTAAGTTACCGTCTTGCCAGCGAGAAGGTCTCGGCAAATTGTCACTGCCTCGCGCATTGTAGCCAGCGGGCGTCTGCTTTCGATACCCGCGCCGCTAAGATCAGCAGGAGCGCCAACCCCTAGGCTTAACGCGATGCGTCCGGGGTACAATTCGTCCAGCGTGGCCGCCGCCATGGCCGCATGGACGGGGTGTATCGCGTAGGGACTAATAGCCATCGGTGCTATTTTGAGGGTTTTCGTCGCGGCCAGGGCCGCAGCCGCCAACGTCACGGGATCACGTTGAAATAGATGCGTCGCTATCCATAGAGCGCATGCACCACCCTCCTCTGCCGCCTGTGCCTGTGCAGCGATATCGGATGCAGAGGTGAACCCGTCAATAGCCAAACCCAGCTCAAACACTGTAACCATACTCTTTATCTAGTGTGCGCAGAACGGCATCAACTTGCGGTTCAACTTCGACCGCACTGAGCTGGGGAATGCCATCGAGCCCGAAGTCCTTCAGCCCCGATGCGGTGAGAATAGTGACGACGTCGTCTTCAGGCCCGATGGTCTTATCCGCCGCGAGCCTGTCAACTGCTGCGAAGGCTGCAGCCGAGGACATTTCTACGGAAAGCCCCGCCTCAGTTGCCAGTTTTTCCCGCGCGGCGATCAGTGCGGCATCGCTTAGGGTAACGGCTACACCGTCGGAGTGTTGGAGCGCATAACGTGCCTGAAACGTACCCCGCGTTACATCGATTGAGTTCGCGATGCTCTTGGTATTGCGTGCCACCACCGGAGGCATATCCAGGTTTCGTTCCGCTGCCTCCGCAAGAGATCCAGAAACCTCGGCGGCGACAAGCCGCGGTATTTTCTCGATCCAACCCCAGCGCACCATCTCATCAAATCCCTTCCACATCCCGTAAAGGGCATCTCCATAGCACACAGGCAGGACGCACCAGTCTGGCGGTTTCCAACCAGACTGTTCCACAATTTCATAGGCCAGCGTTTTGTAACCTTCAACACCCAGCGGGTTGCTACCCACCGCGGGACCGAAAAATGGCGAGGTAGGAAACCAACCATGCGACCGGACCAATTCGGACAATACCCGCCAGCGATCCTCAAATTCTGGCACCGCCATCACCATCGCCCCGTAGGCCCGCATCTGCGATACGATAGCTCCTGCCGCTCCTCTATAGGTGAGCACAATACAGGGAATACCTGCGCGGGCCGCATATGCGGCAGCAGCCGCACCGGCATTACCGGTTGAGCTGGTCGCGATCGCCGGGGCACCTGATTTTAGAGCCCATGAAACAGCCACCGTCGCCAGACGGTCCTTAAACGACCAGGTCGGATTTCGAGATTCGTCCTTCACTCGGATTTTGCCATAACCGAATCCGTCCACCTCGAATAAAGGCGTCATACCCTCTCCGAGGGTCACCGCATCTTTTGCAGCAACAGGAAGAAATTCTGAGTATCTCCATAGAGAGTATGGTACGGCCGACAGCGCAGCACGCTCGGGACTATATACATCTCCGTATCGAGGAGTGAGATTACTAGACACTCCGTGACCGGCGCATACATGACACTCTTTGTCGAACGCATCGATCGAATAGGCCTTCCTACACCTGATGCATTCAAGACCGATAGGCTCCGCCATGGCACCTCTTTCACCACCGGAAACGCGTCCAGCGCATTTTCTTGTTTAAGGAATTTTTAGAACATAGAAGCGAGCACGTCACGACATAGATGCCGACGCAGCGATTTTACCGATCATATCACCCTTCAACCAAATCAGGGTTTTACATCCAATTGGCGGAGAGCGAACCTCCTATAATATGCTGTAATACACTGATAAAAAATATTTTTACGTGCAGTATTTTATCTCATAGGTAACCCCACATTTCGGCCTTGCTTCACTGCGCAAGGGCGTCGCTTCTAGCTGCTCACCCCTAGGGTTGCTACAGGCATCTCCCTAATCTACATCGAGTTCAGTCCCAACTTTTATGACTGCTGATCCACCCACGCCTTGATATTCCATTCTTAACTGAGATGTAAGGAATTCGAATGGAGGACCACACATTCACCGGGAATGTTTACTTCTTGATCTGCTAGCTTAATCTACGAATGGACCGTTGCTGACACGATGTGGACACCGCCAACCCTCAATGCGTATTAACTACGTCGCGAAGTCGTGAGTGGAGGCCGATCGTATTAAGGCATAATGCTGTTACTGCTTCCGATCGATGGCTACGGTAAGCACTCAAAAATCGTATTTTTCTATAAGCCATAGGCCAATTACATGAATATTTCCGCAGCTGCTTTTATAATTGTTCTATTTGCGCCCCTGCCGGCGCTTGCCTATGTCGATCCGGGCTCGGGATCCCTGCTTCTGCAGGCCCTTGCCGCTGTTGGGGTGGGACTTCTTTTTTATATATCGCGCATCCGCAATTTCATTCGCGGCTTGTTCCGGCGCTCCAAAAAACAAGAGGCTCCAGAAGCCATGACTTCTAAACCCGACCGGGATTGAGAAACGTGTCCGAAACGGAACCCTTTTCACCAGTATTCCAAACCTTTCGGGATCCGGATGGGGCCGTCATAATGCATGACGACCGGGTATTGAGGCTGTTGGGCGACAAGGGCCGGGATAGCCTGTCCAGGCTCCTTGAAAATCGAACTATCAATTTTGCCATGAGTGAAGGCCGCTTGCCAAAGACGCGCCTGCTGGCAGACCAAGAAGCCGCCCCGCTGATCGGCGAAGCCGATGGCACCTGGTCAGCGATTGCTGAACATGAACGGCTGCCTTTCGTAAGTTACCCCCATGAGTGGCCGGCAGAGATGTTATATGCCGCAGCCGAGGCCACGCTTGACCTAGCGAGACAACTGCATAAGGAAGGTCTGGGTCTCAAGGATGCAACGCCCTATAACATTGTCTTCCGTGGCACCGCGCCGGTTTTCGTCGACATGCTCAGTATTGAACGACGCGAGCCGAACAATCCGATCTGGTTGGCCGAAAGCCAGTTTCAACGCGCTTTTCTACTCCCTCTTTTATGCTGGAAGTTGTTTGGTATTCCAACCACCAGAGCGTTCATGACTAGTCGAGATGGCATGACACCGGATGAGGTGCATCAATTGGCCCGTGGGTTGAGCAGATTGTCTCCATCGGTTCTGCAACTGGCAAGTCTTCCGGTGTGGCTTTCGGGCTGGGCGGAACGTTCGATGGGCTCTGGCCGACCGATCGGGCGGCAATTGAGAAACCCAGAGATGGCAAGTTACGTTCTGGCTCGTTCCAACGCCCGTATGTATAGGCATTTGAAACGCTTGTCTCCGGGATCAAGGATATCGCACTGGCGCTATTATGAAGAGAGCCACAGCTACGGAAACGAGGAAGTCCTGGCCAAAGACAAGTTCGTGAAAGAGGTCCTAGACAACCTTGGGAAGGTCCGCGTTCTGGATATCGGATGTAATACCGGCCGCTATTCACTGGCCGCCGCCGAGGCGGGAAACATGGTCGTTGCGATTGATTCGGACCCTGTGACTGCAGGGCTTGCTTGGCGGCGGGCCCGCGACGCGGGGGCAGACGTGTCAGTCATAACCGCTGATCTAGCAGCCCCTACCCCTTCCCTCGGCTGGACCAACAGGGAATGGCTAGCATTGCTGCCGAGGCTGCAGGGCCGGTTCGAATTTACCATGGCTTTGGCCGTCGTCCACCATCTTATTGTTTCGGGAGGCATCCCTCTGCCGTCGATTCTGAAACAGTTTGCCAAGTTCACAACACGTTATCTGTTAATTGAGTATATTGATCCAACGGATGATAATTTCCGGCGCCTTAGTCGTGGACGTGACAACTTGTACAGTGGGCTGACCCTAGAGAATTTCGAGACTGAGGCCAGATCTCTCTTCACGATCGAAAAACAGATGGAAGTTATTCCCGGTAAGAGAACGCTCTATCTTTTGAGGAATAGAGAAGTCTAATGAAACCTCCAAACCCCAAACTGTGGTGGTTTTCATGGATGGACTCCCTGAGCGCCGCGAATCTTTTGTTTGTGCCTTTCTGGTTGTCTATATTTGTCGTGATTGGGACACCCTTTGATGGCATGTACCTGACCAATATGTACTTCAAAGCCGCCACGCCCACGCATCTGGAATATTTGGCTGCTTTGCTGCTGACTTTATTGGTAGCTGTTTTCATATGGGGCCTTGGCTTCAGGCGCCAGCGCCTAGGCAGTCAAACGACGACCGCTATCATCGGAATTATCAGTCTTGTAATCGCTGCAAACGCTGTTCGGATCCACTTCTTTAACTGGTTTGATCTTGGTTGGATCAAGACATATTTACTCGGAACAGCTGGTCTTGGCTTGGCGGTGGCGATTTTAAGCTGGTATGGGCGGCGTCAAATTCAGAAGTTGGTGCCATGGATCATTCGTATCTGCTTCCCGTTGTTTTTACTGACCGTCATCAACGTCGGGGTCGCTATCGTCAAGTTGGATCCGGAACGATTATTTGAGAGTCCTTATGTTGGAGGACCCGCGACGCGGGATGAAAAGTCGGCCGTGCATCGCGTCGTATGGATTATTTTCGACGAACTTGATGAGCGAGTTGGCTTCCAAGAGAGGCCGGACGATATTGAAATGCCAGCGCTTGACCAATTTCGGCGCGAGTCGATTGTCGCAACCAACACGAAACCGCCCGGCGGCTCAACGGTATATTCCATGCCGACATTGATGATCGGAAGATACGTCCAAGGAGCTACTTATCCCGGTCGTTACAATTTGAGGCTTCATTTTCCAGATGGTGAAAAAGTTCTTTGGACAGAAGCTAGAGGAATCCTGCATCAAGCACGGGCTAACGGTATGGACGTTGCGCTCCTTGGCCAGGGCGGCCACCCCTATTGCCGTCAGTTCGGCGAATTGCTTGGCGAATGCAGGGAATACGGGGAACGTGGTCGGGTGTCCGCAAACTTTTGGGACAGTATTGGTAGAGTGGCGCATGTGGTGCTGATGCAACTCCCGTTCGTCAAGAGGGTATTTGACCCCACTCCCAAGCCCTTGCACGGCAACCCCAGCGCCAGTGCTTATTTTTCTTTTTTGAATGAGGTGCGTTCTGTGTTGATTAGACCCGAGTTCGAGTTAGTGATCCTGCACTGGAATTTGCCTCATAGGCCCTTCTTCTACGACCGCAAGAAAAATGATTTCGTAGCCACCGAACTTATCGACCATAAGCCAATTCTCGGCTATTTGGACAATCTTGAATTGACAGATATCGCGTTTTCGGAGATGAGGCGCTCGATGATAGAGGCGGACATGTGGAATTCAACAGCAATAATAGTCAGCGCCGATCATGTGTGGCGGCAAGCCAAATTTCTCGACGGCATCGAGAGCAGGACGGTGCCAATGATGATTAAGCTTCCGAATCAAAAAAAAGGAGAGGTCATAGAAACTCCATTGGATGCCGCCAAGAGTAGGTTTCTTATATGGGGGTTGTTGACTGGTGTTATCGGCAATGCTGGACAGGTGGAAAAATCCCTCGCGCTGACCGACTAAATCAGCCTCTTTGTTTCCGTCGTTGATACGTCGAAAAGTTGGTGGAATTACACTTCCCGGCCACGTTTAAACTTTTTTTTGGCCAGTTGCTGCTGCACCGCCGCGGTCGTCCGAGCATTCATAAACTTGCCATATTGGAACAGATGGCCTTAGAAACACTAGGTAAATGGCGGAGAGAGAGGGATTCGAACCCTCGAAACGGTTACCCGTTTACTGATTTAGCAAACCAGCGCCTTCAGCCACTCGGCCACCTCTCCGCCGGGGAGTGGTTTTTCTCACGCTGTATGCAGGGGCGTGTTTAGCCGAGCGCCGTCAGCTAAGCAATACGGAAAACTGCGCTTTCCCCTCAATTCCCAGCCACAATATTAACAGCAAAGACCTAACAAGAAATATTTCGGTCCCTTAAATTGAGCCTCATCGGATCGTGGTTAAGAGGCTGACATGCAGGTTTAGATGCATGAGACTGGCGATAACTCACCAGTGAGAATACATTTCGAAGATGAAAAACCTGACCGCCACTCTCTACCTGACGATTATAATGCTTTTTGGAGTTGCCGGAGTGACTGATAGTAGAGCAGAGCCAAGTGTTAGAGTTGAAGTTTACCTTGCCAATCAGCTGGATGACTCCAGAGGATTCTGTCTAGACGTGAAAGGTTACAAACAAAAAGCGAGAGTGGATAGAGGCCTTCAGGCACATACTTGTTACTCCTACCAGGGAGATATCGCTGTTGATCAAGGCTTCGACCGACTTAAATTGAGTAAGAACCAATTTTTTTTACCGGCATTTGATGTTTGTATGGAAGCGGTATCACTCACAAGGTCGGCGAATGTACAACTTAGTAAATGCCGAAATGAAAATTTACAGAAATTTGAACTGAATAAGAGTGGCAGGATCCATCCAATCGGAAATTTAAAATTGTGTCTTACTGTCGCTCAAGGACAATCAAAAAAAGGTGGAGGAGGATCTCCACTTCACTTAAAGAGAAAATTATCTCTCGAAGTTTGTCGTAACTCACTGAGTGATTTTCAGATCTGGAATGTGCGGAAAAAAAATTAAATGCTTTTGGGCGGAACCGTTAGAGACAGAATTAACCTGCCTTTCACGGCTAATGCTTCCGTCCGATAGACCGGTGCGATCTATCGCGGCACGCCTATCCTAGTTTAATAGCGCACTCACCGAGCCATAGTTCCGTCGTCGAGAACAACATTCACGATCGCCGTGCGACCGCCTTCTACCACCTCCTGCGCTTCTTTTAGTGCGTCCGGAAGGTCGGCCAATTTATCGATCCGGCAGCCGTGAAACCCAAACGGGGCGCCAAGTTTGGCATAGTCTAGTTCGGTGATCGTATGGCCGACTGATGTGTTGTGTTCTGCCGCGACGCCATCGGGATAATAGGCGTGATGCTCCTTGCGCATCGCAGAGTAGCCGCCGTTGTTAAAAACGATGATCAACAGCGGCAGATCCTTGTGTTTTGAAAGTGCCAAGCTCTGCACCACTGGATTGTACATAAACGATCCGTCGCCGATGACCGAAACAACGAAGCGATCTTTCATCGCCAGCTTGGCGCCTAGCGCGAGACCCAGCCCCTGCCCTAGCCCACCAGACGGAACACTAAAGAACGCCTGGGGCCCTTGGAATGCGAGATGACGGACGATAATTGGTCGATGAGTGATCGTTTCGTCGATATAGACAGCATCGTCGGGTAAGACATCGCCCAACGTCGCACACAGACCGACCGGCGTGATCACATCCATGGCAAGTGCCTCGTCTTCAAGGCGTTTTTTACCAGCGACAAGATCTTCATGCGCGGCAGACCATTTTTTATGCCGCCTGGCCACTGTCGTATTGTCCACAGCCCTCTCTCGGATTACTGCTACCAAGGACTGCAGCGTCGCGACGGCATCACCCTCCAAAAAAACGTCAGCCTGCAGGCTCTGATGCACCATGTGGGGACGAAACGGCGTCTCGTCAATATTAACAATCTTCGCCTTCGATGGCTTGGCACTAGGGGGCGTCCACGGCGCGCGGGCGCGCAACGTCAGAACGACATCGCAGTCGTGCAGATATTCTGGCTCGCCCATTCCCTGGTACATCGAGTGGTCCTTGGGAAAATTTGTAAAATCAAGCCAGCGGCATTCGGAAACTGGAATCGCCAGAAGTTCCGCTAGTTCAATCGTCGCAGCGTAGCCAGCGGGGTCGCGGCCAATTGACTCAGCTACAATAGCCGGGTTCTCTGAGTTAAGGAGCATGTCGGCGACCGCTTCGATATCAGCGTTCGGCGGCATCGGTTTTGGGGCTGGTGGAACCTCGCGGGGGTTCTGCGGTGGCGTCCAGTCGTGGAGCATCGTTTCGATAGGCACCGACATGTAAACCGGTCCAGCGGGCGATCGCTGCGCCATTTCGCCGGCACGGATAAGCTGCTCGTGCAATGTATGAGGACTACTGATGGGCTGCGACCACTTGGTAATGCGGTCGACCAAGCTGGACGGACCTCCGACCACAGACAGCACACCGTGCCACTGCGGCCCCGGCTCGAAGCCTTCCTGTTCGCTATAGGTCTGAGATTCACCGGAAACAACCACCATCGGCAGCCCCGCCCGGTTAGCAGCATCGATCCCCATGGACCCCTGTAGCAATCCAACACCGGTGTGCAGCATGACAGCTTGCATGCGTCCCGTCATCGCCGTGTAGCCCATTGCAAGATTAACGGCCAGGGTTTCGTGGGCGCAGCTGAGATACTCCGGCCCTTCAGACTTTTCCTCATCCTGCCGCGCGAAGGCTTCCCAGACGGAGCCCCACTCGGATCCCGGCGAGGCCATCACGTAATCGACGTCGAGCCGGCGAAAAGCCTCGACTATTGCCTCACCGCCGTCCATGTAATTTTTCATGATCCGGTATCTCCTCTGCGACCCCCAGCGAGCCAGAGCGTCAAGTCTATAGTGCCGGGAACACTCGGGAAAGACAGGCTGAAAATATAAAGCTTCGGAACGCCATCACTCCTCCTTGCTACAACGATAGGCGTTCTATTCGGCATACCCAACCGTATCCCTCGGTTCCGCGCCCGTCATACGCACTAGGGCTCGTATTGATACCTCGCGATAGCAAGGTTTAAGCTCAAGCCTAAACCGCGATTTCTTCGCGCGTCGGTATGTCCATTCCGCGCCGTACCGCAGGTCGCTCTCGGATATCATCGTACCAGCGCCGCAAATTAGGCATCTCGTCCAGATCGATCTGGAACCATCTATGCAGGGCTATCCAGGGGAAGTTCGCGATATCGGCGATTGAATAATCACCGCCGGCGAGATAGACATTTCCGGACAAATGTTGGTCCATTACCGCACATAAGCGCCGTACTTCGTCGCCGTAGCGCTCGCCGCAATAGGCGATGTCTCGAGGCGCGGCCGCTTCGTCGAGTTGGTGCAGGAAATGGAACGCCTGGCCGAAATTGGGGCCCACGCCACCGATCTGCCACATCAGCCACTCGATGGATGCCCAACAGCCGTCACTATTTTTAGGTATGAATTGGCCGGTTTTGTCCGCCAGATACAATAGAATTGCGCCGGATTCGAACATCGACAACGGACGCCCTTCCGGGCCTTCCGCGTCGACAATGGCAGGAATACGGCCGTTCGGGCTAATGGCTAAAAAGTCGGGTGCGTGCTGTTCACCTGCGGTGATGTCGACGACATGAGGTTTGTACGTCAGCCCGCATTCCTCAAGCATGACTGAAACCTTGCGACCGTTCGACGTACGATAGGTATAGAGATGTATCATGGGTAGGCCGTTGCGTTGCGGTGCGGTGCGGCGTTTACTCCGCCACCGTACCCTGCGACGACTGGGTCTTACCGTACATCATCTCCCAGCCCTTGTCGGTAAAGGTGTTATCCTTGCGCCGTTGGTCTTTAAGCGTTTCCAGCGCAGCAAGAACCTGCGGACGATCCCACATTTTATCTCGCCAGCGCATTAAGTTAGGAAACTTATCTGCGTCAACGCCCTGTTTCACCGGATCGCGCAACCAAGGCATGATCGCCATGTCGGCGATCGTGTATTCATCGGCAGCAATCCAATCGCGGCCTTCTAGCCGACGATCGATCACGCCATAGATACGCGTTCCCTCATTTACATAGCGATTCTGTGCGTACTCCAGACGTTCCTTGGGCTCGCGTTCCGGCGCATAGGCGTTGAAGTGATGGCATTGGCCAAGCATTGGGCCAACCGATCCCATCTGGAACATCAGCCACTGTAGCACGTCGTACTTCTTTCGCGAGTCCGTGGGCAGAAATTTACCAAACTTTTCACCAAGATAAATCAAGCAGGCAGCGGATTCGAACACCGAAATCGACTCTCCGCCGGGCCCGTCCGGATCGACGATCGCCGGCATCTTGTTGTTTGGGCTAATCTTGAGAAAATCCGGCTTGAACTGGTCACCCTCCTGAATATTGATCGGAATGATATTATGCGCGATCTCTGCTTCGTGGAGCATGATGTGCACCTTGTGCCCGTTGGGCGTGGGCCACGTATAGACGTCGATCATCTGGGGATTCTCCTCAGGATATATTGTGCTCCGCATCTTAACCGTCACGAAACTTAACGCGAAGAGCCGCGGCTGAAAAAACGCCGAAAATTTATGCAAAATGGGCGGTTAGCCTTCCAATTTTTTCCGGAGCATCTGGTTGACTACCTGCGGATTGGCCTTGCCCTCTGTCGCCTTCATGACTTGACCGACGAACCAACCGAGGACCTTTTCGTTTCCACCTTTATATTGTTCGACCTGCGCGGTACCGGCAGAGATGGCTTCGTCGACCGCGACTTCAATCGCACCAATGTCAGTGACCTGTTGCATATCCCGTTCTTTAACGATCTTTTCCGGATCGTCGCCTGTTTCAAACATGATATCGAATACGTCCTTTGCCAGTCGGTTGGACACCGTGCCGTCGCCGATCAGATCAACCAACCCTCCAAGCTGAGCGGCTGAAACGGGGGATGCCACGATGTTGGTATCGGCGCGGTTCAGCGCACCAAATAATTCACCCATAACCCAATTGGCGACAACCTTGGCGTCACGCCCTCTAGCGACCTCTTCGAAAAATTCGGCGGTTTCGCGTTCGGCGACCAACGTACCGGCGTTGATGACGCTGAGTCCGTAATCATCCATAAATCGGTGTTTTTTCTGATCGGGTAGTTCCGGCAGGGTTTCACTGATCGCATCCACCCAGCTTTGCTCAAATTCCAGCGGCAACAGATCCGGGTCGGGGAAATAGCGGTAATCGTGGGCTTCTTCCTTAGATCTCATTGACCGCGTCTCACCGCGGTCGGGATCAAACAGCCGGGTTTCCTGATCAACATCGTTACCGTCCTCGAGAAGCCCAATCTGCCGGCGCGCCTCGTATTCTATCGCCTGTCGGATAAAGCGGATAGAATTGACATTCTTGATTTCAGCGCGGACGCCTAAATCATCGCCGGGCTTGCGGACCGAGACGTTGACATCCGCCCTCATGGAACCTTCCTGCATATTCCCGTCGCAGGTGCCAAGATAACGCAGGATAGAGCGTATTTTCTCAACATAGGCCCCGGCTTCCTCAGCCGAACGCATGTCGGGTTCTGACACGATCTCCATCAGCGCAACGCCGGAACGGTTGAGGTCGACCAGCGTCTTGCGCGGGTCCTGATCGTGAATGGACTTGCCGGCATCCTGCTCCAGGTGCAGCCGTGTTATGCCAATAGTCTGGCTCGACCCATCTTCCAGATCGATCTCGATTTTGCCCTTACCGACTATGGGGGCGAGATACTGGGAGATCTGATAGCCCTGCGGAAGATCGGGATAGAAGTAGTTCTTGCGGTCGAAGGTCGATTTCAGATGAACCTCGGCATTTAATCCAAGCCCCGTGCGCACCGCCTGTTCCACCGCCTTCTCGTTGATCACTGGCAACATGCCAGGCATCGCGGCATCTACCAACGATACCTGCGTGTTGGGTTCGGCGCCGAATTTGGTCGACGCGCCGGAAAACAGTTTCGATTTCGACATTACCTGAGCATGAACTTCCAATCCGATCACGACCTCCCAGTCGCCGGTGCGGCCCTGTATTAGAGACATAATTTCAGACTCCCCTCATCAGCCAAGCAACGAACAGCGTCAGCAGCGCGTAGGCGCAGGATCGGAACAGATACAGCCGTCCCATGCGAAACCAGTATCCGCGGGTCTCCGTCACGCCCCTCTCCGGCTCTGTCAGGCGGGATCGCATCCTATCGAATTTTTCCCAAGTCAGCCGGTACATTTCGTACATCGGCCAGGCCTGTACCCCGGCGCAAACAGCGAAAACCGCAAGTACGCCCTGATTGGTGAACAAAAATACCTTCCAGCCGATCAGCCCCAGACTGATATGGATTAGGATGTACCAGACCGATTGCATCTGCATTTGCGCAGCCTCATCCCCGGTCCGGCCGGCCCTTAAATTCGGCGGCGTCTTCCAGCGCCTGTGCCGCACGGAACATGGTTTCCTCGTCAAATGCTCTGCCAATAAGTTGCAATCCGAGCGGTAGACCCTCGCCAGACAACCCAGCCGGCACCGAAATCGCTGGCAGCCCGGCCAACGAAGCGGGAACTGTCAGAACATCATTGAGGTACATCGCAATAGGATCATCGGATTTTTCTCCCATTGTGAACGCAGCACCCGGCGTAGTCGGGGTCATGATTACGTCGCAGGTCTCGTAGGCATCGCTGAAATTTTTCGCGATTAGAGCACGAACCTTCTGCGCCTTCAGGTAATAGGCATCGTAATAGCCAGACGACAGCGCGTAAGTGCCTATTAGAATTCGACGACGAACTTCCGGCCCGAACCCAGCGGCACGGGTATTTTCGTACAACGTGGTCAGATTCTCGCCGTCTTTGCGTTGGCCGTACCGCACC
>JAYYZV010000081.1:0-13166 GCA_036339975.1 Pseudomonadota bacterium
TGCCGGCATCGCCGAAAGATACATCAGCTTTATTGCCGGCATCTCGGACCTGTTTCGCCATCAGGTAGCTGCCGAAGGTGCCCGGCGGGATAAAAACGACCTGGTCGTCTTTCAGGTGGGGCGCCATCGCCTCGCATAATCCCTCTTGGGCGGTGGCGGGTAGCGGAGACAGTATCAGTTCGGCACCCTCCATTGCGGCCGCAATATCGTCGGTTACCATGCCGAGCGACACATCGCGGTGGCCGTCGCTGTCGGTCAAAGTGATTGCTTTGTTGTTAGCGACTTCTCGGAGTGCTTCGGTATTTCTGCGCCAGAAACGTACATTGTGGCCTGCTTTCGCAGCGTCAGCCGCCGCCGCGTAACATCCGTGTCCACCTCCCAAAACAGCTACTTCCACGATCACCGCCTCCAATGTTTTTTGTAATGTTCGTATTTAAATTTCTTAAAACAGAGTTAATTCGGGTTATTTCATGCGGAGAACCAGTTTACCACGCGCGTGATTGCTCTCACTTAGACGATAGGCGTCGATCGCGTCGGTGAGGAAATAAACGGTTTCGACGTTGGGTTGAACGGCTTCCGTCTGAAGGAGTTGAACTATTCTTTCAACGCCGGCGCGATCATATCGAACAAGAGGTGTTTCGACCCTTATATCCTTCCGCGGTTTTTCATCGGGGATTGGTTCAGCGTTTAGGCAGACCAGGAGTCCACCGGGTTTTAGTACAGC
The DNA here is from genome assembly GCA_036339975.1 of Pseudomonadota bacterium. GTDB lineage: Bacteria > Pseudomonadota > Alphaproteobacteria > MPNO01 > UBA830 > UBA830. The sequence goes on from JAYYZV010000081.1 coordinate 725, forward strand.
GTATGACCGCATATGGGTATCGCCGCCCATAGTGTCATAGACAACGTCGAGATCGGATACGACATCCCGAAAATCAAACGACCGGTAGTCGATCACCTGGTTAGCACCTAAGCTGGTTACGAAGTCGGCATTGCGGGAGCTTGCCGTTGTATACACCGTAGCGCCGCGGGATCGGCAATACTGGATGGCAAACGCACCGACGCCGCCGGCACCCGCATGAATAAGAACCTCCATGCCCTCCACGATATTGGTTGTTTCTTCCAATGCGGTGAGCGCGGTTAGCCCGACCAGAGAAATAGAAGCGGCTTCGACATGAGAAATTTCGGGTGGCTTGATGCCCAGGACGTCGGCGTCGACGGCTACCAATTCCGCGTGGCTACCCCAACGATTTGGCGGGCATGTACCGAAAACGGCGTCGCCTTCATTCAAGTTGGTGACGTTGGTTCCGACCTGGATGACGATCCCGGATAAGTCACGTCCGGCGACATCCGGAAATTCCAGCTCAAATCGGTTCCGCATATGGCCGGATCGGACTTTCCAATCGATCGGATTTATACCGGCCGCGTGTACTTCTACCAGTACATCGTCGGGCCCTGGACTGGGGGCCGGGATATCACCAACCCGCATTCCAGACAGATCACAGTAATCGTCGTAAATGAGCGCTTTCATATCAAGTATTCCCGTAGGGGTTTGGAGGAAGCGAAATCCCAAATTGGGTTCGTAACAAATCTTCGATTAGGTCAAAGCATGACCCGTATCGAATAACCTCCATCGTACTGAAATTGATCATCGTTGATGAGTGATTATAGCGGTTCCATCGCATTAGTCCGTAATCGATGACGATATCAGCGACCTTGAGAATTTCTGGCTCAATCTCCGACGCTCGAAATTTTACTCCTTGAAGCGATACATTTGCAGAAGATCCTATCGTCATACGGTTATCGGAAAACGCCAACCGCGCGACGTTATCCATTAGGGGACCGGCATTAAGCAGCATTGCGAGGGTTCCGTTATGAGTGGTTTGGTTTAAGGTGTCTTCGGGAAGACTGGCTATGGCTGGATGATCCATGTGAGCAGCGGCGGCGGTGCCCATCGGAAGGTCCCACTCCTCCGTAATGGCAGAGACGATAGCACGGCGTTCGTTGGATAGGTCGTGAAGGGCTAGGTGCATTTCCTTGCAGCCGACGACGGCGTTGAGTTTGTCAGGCTTACGTTTTTTTGCCTCAAAGATGCGCCATACCGCGTCAGGATCGCAGGCGACAATGACGTATCCCACGAAGGTCGGAATTACGCTGATTCCTCCATTCTTAAGGATGTTGTATACCCGTTGCGCGTCGCCCTCGTAGTCGTGAATAGCCACAGTGAAAACCTCCTGTTTATTTGTTATGTAGATTATAGGTTGGCGGCATCACAATTCTAAGTGTGGTATTTCAGTCTCATGCGATATACCCGTAGATTAATCGAGAGAAGCCCATGTCCCCAGAACTAATGGCGCCAAATGGTCTCCGTCGAAGCCTAGAAGATCTTCCAGGCTCTCTTATACGCCATGTCGCCGAGCCCAATATGGGCCGCGAGGGCTTACTGAAACTCTGGTTCGGGGAACCTGACGTACCAACCCCACAGTTCATCAAGGATGCAGCCAATAGGGCGCTTGATGACGACCAAGTATTTTATGCCAAGAACCGCGGCGTACCGCTTTTGCGTGAAACCATCGCTACTTATGCGTCGGATCTACACGGCTTCGATGTGGATATTGATCGGATTACGGTAACCGGCTCCGGCATGAACGCAATTATGATGGTATCGGAAGCTTTGATGTCAGCGGGGGACAATATGGTTGCGGTCGGGCCGGTCTGGCCGAATTGCAAGGAGACCGTTCGTATCATGGATGCGGAACCTCGCCAGGTAGCGTTGAAGATCGGCGAAGATGGGTGCTGGAAATTGGATATAGAGGAGTTGTTTGCCGCTTGTGATGAACGCACGCGGGCGGTGTTCATCAACTCGCCGGGAAACCCGACAGGCTGGGTGATGCCGAGAATGGAGCAGCGAGCAGTCTTGGAAGAATGCCGGAAACGCGGAATATGGCTAATCGGAGATGAGGTATATATCCGCTTAGCCTACGAGTCAGATTTGCCGCTCGGCCGGGCGCCATCGTTTCTTGACATTGCCGACCCTGAAGACCGAGTAATCGTCATTAATTCTTTTTCGAAGTCCTGGTCGATGACAGGTTGGAGGCTTGGCTGGATCACGCATCCCGAAAATACAGGAGAAGGCTTTGAAAAACTGGTTGAATACAACATCGCTAATCCGACCACATTCGTTCAGTACGCGGGGGTTGCTGCTATTCACAATGGCGAGCCCTTTATCAAGGAAACACTAGAGAGATACCGACGCAACCGCGATATTGTGGTTCAGCGGCTGGGCGCGATGAAGCGGGTTACGCTTTCTCGTCCAGAGGGAGCATTCTATGCATTCTTTGCAGTCGACGGAATGTCCGATTCCGTCGCTTTTGCACAAAAACTAATTGATGAAGTCGCCGTCGGCTTAGCCCCGGGGCTAGCCTTCAGCGATGACGGCGAGGGGTGGATGCGTCTTTGCTTCGCTGCCGACACGGGGACAGTATCCGCTGCGATGGATAGACTGGAGCCTATACTTGATTAACGCCTTCAAGGGTGGAACGGAGTGCACTATATTAACATTTCTGAAAAAACGGATTAATAGGAGTTAGCGCCTGCCTTGGTACCCTGAGTGCGGAATGCGCGCCGGGATGCCTTTCTAGAGACTTAATTGTTTAGGCTACGGGAGAGGCGCCGCCATCGACGTTGATCGCTGTGCCGGTTAGATATCCAGCCTGATCCGATGCTAGAAAACAAGCAATATTTGCAAACTCTTCAGTCTCGCCGATGCGTCCGAGTGGGACGTTTCTATCATCAGCCATTGCCTGGACGAAAATCTCGTAGTCCTCGTCGCTATCTGCCTCTTTATAGGCCCGTTCCCACTGGGCTGACTTAATCAGTCCAACCATCAACGCATTTACCAATACATTGTGGGGCGCCGCCTCGCTGGCAAGTACCTTAGTCAGCGCCATACCTGCGGCCCGAGATACTGCTGTAGGCGCGCTTCCGGCACGCGGCGCCTTTGCACCGATATTTAGCACATTTATAATTCGACCCCATTTACGGTGTTTCATCCCTGGTAGGGCTGCGCGGCAAAGACGGACAGCTGCCATTAATTTTAGTTCCAGATCTTCGTGCCACTCATTATCAGTGACGGTTTCAAATGGTTTTGCGCGCGATGTACCGGCGTTATTGACAAGAATGTCGATTGTACCGAGGGCTAGTTCCGCGTCGGCAAACGCCTGAGCTGTCGCATCTGGATTCAGAAGGTCGCATGTTAGGGTAACAACTTTTCCGTCACCAGCCGCCTCAACTTCGGCCTTTGCGCTGTTCAGGGTTTCGGACCGACGAGCTAAGATCGCGACATCAGCGCCGGACCGAGCAAACTGGATCGCCATCCCCTTACCTAATCCGGCGCTTCCACCGGTAATTAGGGCGGTACGTCCGTCGAGTGAGATTTTCACGATTTGGCTCCTCTTAATTAAATGCTATGCCGCAACACTGACCGGTGCGGCTGGACGTGTTTTGGTCAAAAGTGCGCCGACAATGATGAGATTGACGCAGTTCACGGCGACACCTAGCAAAAAAGGCAAATCGTAGCTGCCGGTTGCATCGAATAGGGCGCCACCCATCCAGCTTCCAAGACCCATTGCACACGCGCCGAACAGGAAGACGATGCCGGTACGCCTTCCAGCCTCTTGAGGTGGCATATATTCGCGGATTATCACGGCGTAGACCGGAAAAATGCCGCCGTAGCCGAGCCCAAAACCGATGCCGACCAAATAAAGTAGGAACGTCGTATCGGCATAGGCCAAAAGGGCGACCATCGCAGCCTGAAGTGCGGAGAAAAAGAATAAGGCCCAAAGCCCCCCATACCGATCTGATAAGACGCCGACAAGCAGGACGCGGCTGAAGAAGGCGGCCATAAGAGTAACGGAGAGGACCGTTACCGCATCGGTTAGTAGAAGTCCTTTATCAGTAGCGTGCGCAACCAAATGTGCAAGTGGGAGGGCCATCGATATGCAGCAGCCGATAATTGCGCCGCATAACACCATCTGGAGTTGCAGATGACTGAGGTTTGTTTCGCTACGACGCGCGCCTTGTGACGGGTTTCCGCTGCTGTCTCGGCGCTCTGACGATTCCGCTGCTTGAAGATCGTCTGAACTCGGCGGTTTCCGAATGAAGATAAGGCACATAGGCAGCATAATGAACCCAGCGATGATGCCGAACCCAATAAACCCGTTACGCCACCCGACTTCTGTTACGGCGATCCCAAAAATTGGCGGCCAGACGATCCCGGAAAGGCTCTGCCCGCTGGCCACAATACCAACTGCCATACCGCGACGTCGGTCATACCATCTGGAGATATTCGCCATCAGCGGTGCATAAAGACTTCCTTGGCCCAGAAACCCGAATAGTAAAAGATATACGCCAAACAGTTGCCATTGGACGTCGACTAGCGTGGTCAGGATAGAGCCCGATACGACAGCGAAGGTTGCTACCAAGGGGAGAATTACAGCGCCGAGCCGATCCAGCAGATATCCCATCAGTATTCCACCTAATCCGCCACCAATAAACTGTAGGGAAAACGCGAGCGAAGGTACTTCGCGCGGCCACCCGAATTCGGCAGCCAAGTCTTTCAGCGTAACTGCTATTAAAAACAGGCTACCTGAACCGACGAATATCATCACGTGGGAACCCAGAAGGACGATAAAACGAAAACGAAGGAAAGATTTGTGTTGGTCGGACATACCGTCTTTTATCTGGAGGATACGAGTTTCGAAAGGAGTGTTGGTATCAGTAAAGGGTTTGATCGAAAACCCCGAAAACTTTGCAACGAGGGTAGTCTTTGAGGTGTTTGTAGCCCTCAACGATACCGTGAGTGGATACTAGCGTTCTGGGAGATCAGCAGGTGGAGACCCCATAGGAGTTTATCCAAACGGTTTAAAACATAATTCTTATCAACCACTTATGATGTGAGGCACAAACCGTGCATCGTCACCAGTAATTAGAGTGGTGTCCTCCCGGATACAGATGCCGGAAGGCTTGCTCGCCACAAGCCATGATCCGACCATAGGGAAATTGCCGCTGAAGTCGGGCAGGGGATGGAGCGCCTGTACAATGTGTCCTTCCGCTCCGTATTCGCCGTCCGCACTGATCGTGCGTTGACCACCTTGAAATATTTCAATGTTTGCGCCCTCCCGAGAAAATAATGGCTTACGGACGAAATCTCCTTCTAGCGCGGCCGCCAATGGGTCGCCCTCAAAATAAGCCGGCAACAGGTTAGGGTGTCCCTCAAACATTTCCCACAAAAGTGGTAACACACCCTTATTAGATAAAATTGCTTTCCACCCTGGTTCTACAAAACGTGTGTTGTTCTGGAGAATATGTTTCCCGAAATCCTCCGACATCAACCATTCCCACGGATATAGCTTGAATAGGTGTCCGATGTTCGTGTCCTGCAGGTCGGTGAAATGTCCGTCGGCACTAACCCCAATATCTTCGATATAAATTAGCCGGGTTTCGACGCCGGCCTGTCGAGCACAATCCGCCATATATTCCACGGTGCCTTCGTCTTCCTGGGAATCTTTGCAGCATGCAAGGTGGAGGGTACCGTTCACCCCCATACCTCTCCAGGCCTCCGTTAGTGCTTCGTGAAGAGAGTTAAATTGATCGCTCTCGTCCGGGATCAAACTGCGTTCGATCGCCTGTTCCAGCCATACCCATTGAAAAATCGAGGATTCGTATCGAGATGTAGGTGTGTCTGCATTGTACTCGAGAAGCTTGGCAGGACTGGTCCCGTCATAGGCGAAATCAAGCCGACCGTATAAATTTCGGTCCTGTTGCCGCCAGCTGTTGGCGATGAAATCCCAAAACGCCTCCGGGATGCCCAAACGCTTAAGAATGGTTTCATCCGATGAAGCGCGCTCTACTACTTGAAAGCACAGTTGCTCGATTTCCTCGGTTGGGTCTTCGAGGTGGTTTTCAATCTGTTCCAAGGTAAACCGGTAATAGACGCTTTCATCCCAGTACCGCTCATCATCGGGGGTGTGAAAACGGAACCCATGCGCCTCGGCGGTTTCGCGCCAATCTTTCCGGGGTTCGACGGGTATCCTGTCCATTACTGGTCTATAATCTTAGTTCGGATGTTAGTACCAACCCTGAAAGCGTGATTTCCGCTTCAACCACCAAATGACCGGCGTACCGTCCTCCGCGCATTTGCACCGAAGCCTCCACGTGACATTGTGCGGGTCTTCGTCGTCGGGGACTTAGTCGCACTTTTTCCGACCTTTGTACGGCCTACGGTTGACCCTACGGCTTTGTTATCGGCAGTGCGAAAGGTGCGGGCATCACCAGCTGCTCTGTATAGTGGCTGACCACGACCGCCGCCGGATAGCATGCTTCCCATCAAATAACCCGCCATCATTGGCATGAAGACACTACCCCCCGAGGTGGTTCGCTGCGGTGCGAGCTCGCATTTCTCTGTGCCGAAGTCAGCCTCGCAATCGTTCCGCGAGGTATACTTGGGTGCGGCTGCGATGTGCGTCTGCTGTGCCTGTTTGTGATTGGTGATGCATTCTTGCTCGTTGAACCCCAATCCGGTGCACTGCTTTACGGATTCGAACAAGGCTGTATCCAGCTTGGTTTCCTCGCAAGCGGCAACCAATAACAAACCCGTTCCCATAGCGACAAGCCGAACGGAATTAGATCTCTTCATGGTCGATATGTCCTACGAATTTTTTGTCCGCCTTTATATAGCATGAAAATTGCCGGCGGCGATCATGGAACCCCAATGGTCATGACGATTTTGTATCAATAAGATTTTGGCGAACTTATCGGGTTGACGACCAAACTATTGGTGATGGGGCCCGAAGCTTTGACCTGTCCCGGGTAAAGACAGGGTGCATAGAGTCGGGGGCTCTTTTTTGCAGTGATGAAGGCTGCCAGAATGTCTGTGGCAGATAAATCATTTACCCGACCATTCGGTCGCAGGTGCGTTTGTCGTTATCCAGCCCGGCATAAAGCTTGGCCAAAAGCTGGCGAAGGGTTGCGAGCTCGGCTTTAGAGAAATTTGCCGTCACCGCAGCTTCCAGTGCATTGGCTTGTGGCAAGATTTTCTCCGTGACCGCTCTACCGACTTCCGTTAGTTCGACTGTGAAGGAGCGCGCATCCGAACCCCGCCTGCGATCAACAAGGTCTTTCATTTCCATTCTATCTAACAGTCTCGACAAGGTTGAGAAGTTAATGCTGGTTAGTTCAGACAGCGCTCCAACCGGCTGGCCGCCGCGTTGGTAAAGTGCAATTAGCACGCGCCAGGATTGGATATCTACGCCAACCTCGTTAAGGATTGGCGTAATATCGGTGATGAAACGCTGCCCTACCCGGTTGACCAGGTACGGGAGGTAAGTGCTCAGTTCCACGGCCGGTTACTCGGCAGCGACCTGATAGCTTTCGAAATTAGGAGCAACTTCTTCCATGAATTTATGCATCTGGTCCTTCACTAAGCCGTTGGGCTTCTTGCCTACGTTGAAATATAGGATGCATTCATCAATGCCTGCAGCTTCAACCTTTTTTAGTTGTTCAGTGATTTCCTCAGAGTTCCCAAGTAGAACTGAATTTGAGGACAGCGTGTTCTTTGTCATATTGCGCAGTATTTCATTGATTTTCATAAAATAGTGCATCGTCGGCGGCATCGTTGATGGGTCATCGGGGAAGGCTCTGAGTACACAGTGCTGGAAGTAGTCCATCATCGCCTGCCGCCCTAATTCGTCTTCTTCCGGTGTGTCGGAGATATGGATAAAATAGCTGCACATCGCGCGGCCCGGTTGGTTGCCCGCGGAAACGCAGTTCTCTCGATAACTGTCGACTGCTTTGTCTAGGCTTCCGTATACCATCGCCGCTGCAAATGGGGCGTATATTATATTATGGCCTCTAGCGCCGGCCATTTTGGAAGATGTCTCGGAGAACGAAGCTACGTAGAACGGGATGGGGTTTTGGATGGGCTTCGGTGTGATGCTCATGTCTTTGATGTGGTAGTAGTCACCTTCGTATGACCAAGGGCCTTCTTCCGTCCATGCTTTCCATACGACATCCATTCCTTCTTCGAAGACTTCGGCAGATGTCATGAAATCGGCGCCGAAAGGGTGGTATTCGTCTGCGTCGTAACCGCGCCCGCATGCATAATCGACACGACCGCCCGACAGCAGATCAAGCGTTGCCCACATCTCGGCGACGTGGATTGGATGATGAATGGGCAAGACATTTACTGCTGGTGCGAGCCGGATATTTTTAGTTTCGGGGATGATGCTGGCCAGGAGTATGTCGGGGCGGGAATTAACTCCGAGGCGGTCGAAATGATGCTCTCCGATCCATGCGGAGCTGTATCCGAGTTTATCGGCTAGGATAGCCTGTTCGCGGATTTCAAGGACAAAGTCGCTGGCCGAACGTCTGTTGTCGGGATAATGGTTGTCGGAAAGCGTGAAATAGCCGAAATCGATCGTCATCATGTTTCTCCCTATGTAGGTTCTATATTGAATAAAATTATTTGTAATTGCAAATATCTTTATTTCTCACAGCAAATGCCAGCCGTTTCAGCCCTCCCACGCAATGGAACTTTAGTTTGGTCAACCAGTTGGCCACCATATAAATCAATATCGGGGGCGTTACGGCACAGACGATACCATCCAACTTGTCGTTGATTTATACTGTTACGGCTGAAGTCTTGCTGGAGTCTGAAATACGGAAGAGTAAGACGATTTAATTAATTAGGGTCTTTAAGGGCGCCATTTCATTTTAAACCGGTCGCGCTAGCCTTAGTGAAACAAAGGGAGGTAAATGATGGGCGAGGCTGTCTATCGCGAGTATGATTCCGAAGCGCTATATGCACAGTATAATAACCGCGCGCAGATTAGTGAGGCGGATCTGGCGGTGATTAAGGACGAACAGAACAAGCAGTCGGCGGACTACCGGGCGAATGCCGAGCGCAAGCACCTAGATGTCAAGTACGGCAAGCAACCGCGAGAACGTTTAGATATTTTTTTGCCTGATGCAGATAACGCGCCAATGTTCGCATTCATACACGGAGGTTATTGGCAGTGGAACGACAAGGAGGGCTTCGAGTTTCTTGCCAGGGAACTGAATGCGCACGGCGCCGCGTTCGCTAATATCGAATATTCTTTGTGTCCCAACGTATCACTGGCGACGTTAACCGAACAGTGCCGCCAAGCGATTGCACACCTATGGAAGGAAGCGGCTACATACGGATATGACCGTGATCGAATTGTCGTTTCAGGGCATTCCGCCGGGGGTCATCTTACGGCGATGATGCAGGCGACCGACTGGCCGTCTGTCGATCCCGACGTGCCTCCTACAGTGGTATCCGGCGGTTTGCCAATAAGTGGTGTTTATGACGTCGAGCCGATCCGCCTAACTCCCCTTAATGACGCGGTTCAGCTGAGACCAGAGGATGTTTCCGATCTTAGCCCAATGTTCCTCCCACCCTCTACTCTTAGCCCGACAATCATTGCATTCGGCGGCGATGAGTACGACGAATTTGACCGGCAAGCCTGTGATCTTGCGAAAGCCTGGGGGGGGCAAGGTGTTGAGACATCGACACTCAATATGCCCGGCCGTGATCATTTTACGGCGCTCAGCGCGCTGGCGGAACCCGATCATGAACTGTTTGCCGCGGCACTGAAACTCCTGAGCTTGCGCTGATGTCATTGCCGGATATCCGGCATACATTGGTGGAAGGGCGCAAATTGGCTTGGCGCGAAGCCGGGCAAGGCCCACCGCTATTGTTTATCCATGGCATGGCAGGTGATTCCCAGAACTGGGAAACGCAATATGCGAAGTTTATGGATCGACACCGCGTAATCGGCTGGGATGCGCCGGGATACGGCGGGTCCGACGACTGGCCGACTGATGCCCCGTCGGTGTGTGACTACACGGATGTAATCATGAAACTGCTAGATGCGTTGGAGATCAATAAGGCGCATATGGTGGGGCATTCCTTTGGCGGCACTTTGGTGCCGGCATTTCAAAAATCCCATCCCGACCGGGTGTTAAGTCTAGTTATGGCGCAGCCGGTCATCGGCTCCGGCCCGCTTGGTCCCGAAAAACAGGCCGAGATAATTACCGCACGCGAACAGCTGCTCGCCGATCTGGGCGTTGCCGGCTATGCTCGGGATCACGCACCGAAGTCTTGTGCTGCGACCGCCGATGCGGCGACCATAGAGAAGGGAGTAAAAGTTACGTCACGGACACGGCCGATAGGTTATCTAGCGCAATGGAGGGCGATGGCACGGGCGGATATCATGCGAGAAATTTCCGAAGAGCCTGGCCCCGCGACTGTGGTGGCCGGTGCGGGTGACAAGACTGCCTCTCTGGCGGTGGTGCGCCGGATCGCAAACGCCGTTAAAGGTGCAGAGCTCGTCGAATTACGTGATGTGGGTCACATGATTTACATTGAACACCCTGAGCGCTTCAACGCAGCCCTAAAAGTGCACCTGACGCGGGTGAGATAGCCGCTTCTCCGAATATTGGTCTGAGATGATTACCCTTCGTTTACCACAGGGTTGCTTAATACACCGATCTTGTCGAGTTCGATTTCGATTGTGTCGCCCTCGCTCATGAACACTTGCGGGTCTCGGTAGAAGCCGACCCCGCCGGTGGTGCCGGAAACGATTACATCGCCGGGAACCAACTCGGTAACTGTGGTTAGATAATGTATCAACTGCGGTATGTTGAAAAGAAGATCGTCAGTCGTTGCCCTCTGCATTTCTTCGCCGTTTAGGCGGGTCATGAGCGTCAGTGCACCCGGGTCAGGGATTTCGTCGGCTGTCACCATCCAAGGACCAAACGAGCCGGACTTGTAGAAGGACTTTCCGGGCACGAATTGGCTGGTGTGGCGCTGATAATCGCGGATCGATCCGTCATTATAGCAGGAGTATCCCGCTACGACCGATAGCGCGTCGGCCTCCGAAACGTGGCGGCAGGTTTTACCGATAATGACAGCCATCTCACCCTCGAAATCGAACATGTCGGACGCATTCGGTTTGATCATCGCTTGATTATGCCCGACCTGCGAATTCGCGAAGCGGGTGAAGATCATGGGCCATTCGGGAATATCCCGACCACCTTCTAGGACATGGCTGCGATAGTTCAATCCAACGGCGATGATCTTGTCAGGGTTTGGGATCACCGGGAGGAATTCAATATCATCTAGGCTGTGGTCCGGGGATTTATTTACGGCAGCCTCGGCAATAGTTCCTAAAGCACCCGCAGCGATAGCACCGCGTAATGTCTGTGGTCCGCCAGCTAGCGGTTTGGCATCGATAACGCCAGCGTCGGTGATGACGCCGAAAGATTCTGCGCCGTTGACTGAATAGGAAGTAATTTTCATGCCGCCCTCCGTTTGACTTATGTGGTGCATGAATAACGTTTGCGTCGTGATATGCAAGTACAGCAATTTCACCATATTGCGAATTAGGCGGGACAAGGCCTAAAATTGGACAAAGATAATCACACTGGAAAATTGTTATGCCCAAACTGCCAGAGATGAAACTTGCCCATGTCGGAATCTGGGTGCAGGATTTTGAACGAATGAAGAATTTCTATGTTCGAATGTTTGGTTTCGGCATTGCGGACGAAGGTCTACTTAACGGCAACCGATATGCCTTTATGTCGCGGGACCCTCTGGACCACCATCAAGTGATCGTGGCGGAGGGCCGGAAGCCTGAGACGGAACAGACAACGGTAAACCAGATTTCCTTTAAATGTGAAAACCTTTCGCAATTGCGCCAAGTTTATGGCGCGGTGACAACGGACGAGGACGTTCAGCAGGTTTTTGTTACTGATCACGGTAACGCTTGGTCAGTCTATTTCTTTGACCCGGAGGGAAACCGCCTGGAAGCGTTCCTGGATACGCCATGGTATATAAACCAGCCTCACCGCCACGAGATAGATTTTTCCATGTCTGATGAGGAAATCTATGCGGCGTCCGAGGCCCATGCTAAAGCTGATCCGACGTTTCAGCCCATTGAGGACTGGCGGGCTGAATTCCAGAAACGCATTCCGGCAAACGTTTAACTACGTCTTCGTCAGGCTTTAATTTTTTTCCGGACCTCTAAATGATACCAAATGCGGTTTCCACTCTCGATTTCGACCTGGGCTCTGATGCCGATATGCTCCGGGGTTCCATATACAGTTTCGCCCAGTCTCGGATTGCGCCCATTGCCGCCGAAATTGACAAGTCAAATGAGTTTCCATCTGAACTATGGCAGCAGATGGGCGAGGTCGGTCTGCTCGGTGTAACGGTAGAGGAA
>JAYYZV010000082.1:0-6876 GCA_036339975.1 Pseudomonadota bacterium
GCAGTTAATACACGCGTCCAGATTGACCGCCATTGCGGGGTGCGACAGGTCGGGTTCCGGCGAGTGTTTTGCAGGGAACCGAGATGACCTGACACCGAGAGTTTCAGCCCAATGCCAGAACTTGGACCCTCCGTCGTGTGCATTTTCATGGGGAGGTTGATCGGCAACAAGAAGTTCGAAAACGATGTTTCTCGCGGACACCGCACGGTCCGTGGCCGTATTGACTACCATTCCCTCCAACGGTTCACGGATACATGAGGCAGCAAGTACGCGCTCGCCCTCAATTTCTACCATACAGGCGCGGCAATTCCCGTCCGCGCGATAACCGGGTTCTGGCGAGTAACACAAATGCGGAATGTCTGTTCCGCAGCGTCGTGCGACCTGCCAAATTGATTCGCCGGGAGCGGCCGTTGCTTCTTGCCCGTCGAGCGTGAAACTGATTTTCTCCGTTGGTCCGTTTAGCGACATTATTTCTTCCCAAGGCCTATTTCACGTCTTCAGGAAAATGCTGAAAAACCGAAAGAAGTCCATTTGGCGCTGCCTGACCGAGGCCGCATATCGATGCATCTACCATGGCTTTGCTCAATTCCTCGAGAAGCGGGCGGTCCCATTGATCGGCTTCCATAAGTTGTGCCGATTTTTCACAACCCGCTCGGCACGGCGTGCATTGGCCGCAGGATTCGTGTTCGAAGAACCGCATCAGGTTCAAAGCCGCCGCAGCGGCACTATCTTGATCTGATAAAACGATCACAGCAGCGGACCCGATAAGACATCCGTGTTTTTCTAAGGTTCCGAAATCGAGCGGCAGGTCGTCTTTGTCTGCCGGCAGGATACCGCCCGAAGCACCACCCGGCAGATACCCCTTGAAAACGTGACCGTCCGCCATACCGCCGCAATATTCGTCTATTAGTTCCCGGATAGTAATACCTGCATCCGCGATCTTGACACCAGGTTCTCGCACACGGCCCGAGACGGAAAATGTTCGCAGGCCTTTGCTGCCGTTTCGCCCATGCTTCGAAAACCAACCCGGCCCCTTCTCCAATACATCCCTGACCCAGAATAGTGTCTCAATATTGTTAATCAGGGTAGGTTTGTTGAATAGCCCAACCTCGGCTGCGAAGGGTGGTTTGTGGCGGGGGAGCCCTCTTTTACCTTCGATACTTTCGAGCATCGCGGATTCTTCTCCGCAGATATAAGCTCCCGCACCACGCCGAAGATGCAACATTCCAGAATTTAGTAGCTCGGTTTTTTCTAAATTCGCGATGGCGTGCGTAAGGATGGTTCTTCCCGCAGAATATTCATCACGAAGGTATATGTAGCAAGCGCCTGCCTGAACCACCCACATGCCGATCAGAACGCCTTCTAAAAACCTATAGGGTTCTCGCTCGATAAAATACCGATCCTTGAACGTTCCTGGTTCGCCCTCATCTCCGTTCACCGCCATAAGTCTCGGTTCTGGAAAATCCCGCACGATCCGCCACTTTCGACCGGTTGGGAAGCCTGCACCACCCATACCGCGAAGTTCTGAAAGTTCGAGCGAAGCAATCACTTCCTCCCGCGATAACTCACCGGAATAACATCGTTTGAGAGTTTTGTAGCCCCCCTGAGATATGTATGTGTCGAAGTCGATATAATTTGGAATAGTGGGTTTGAGTTGGCCCTTTGATACTGCGCTTTGAATTTTTTTTGGCGTCGCGTGGAAGACTTGGTTCTGTGCCACGGCAACCGCAGGAGCTCGGTCGCATGCTCCCATGCATGGGGCAGTGAGAATGCGGACGTCTTCGCTTAGAGTATTTTTGAGGTTTGATATCAGACTTTCGGCGCCCGCCATTTCGCATGTAAGTGAGTTGCAAACCCTAATGGTGATTTCTGGCGGTGGTGCCTGATCTTCCTCTAAAACATCGAAGTGATGATAAAAGGTGGCTGTTTCGTAAATTTCTGCCAGCGCGAGTCCAAACTCTTCCGCCAAGGCGACCAAATGGTTTGGAATTAGGCACTTGAACCTATCCTGAATAAGATGCAATGCCTCTATTAGGAGGTCTCGGGTGCGCGGCATATCACCCAGCAATTCGGCCACCTCTGACGCCGCCTCGGGAGTGAGTTGCCGGCCTTTAGGCGTACCCGACCCTCCAATAACTTTACTTGGTCCGCGGAATTTTATGGTTTCAGGTTTGTCGTCAGTCATTAATTTCAGTTTCGCGTACGGTTTGGAGATCGATAACGTCGGCATTTATCAAATGTTTGCCGGCATTTTCGAAATTGACTGTTATCCGCGATCCGTCCACTGACTGGACCTGTCCTAGGCCCCAGTCATACTCTGTTGGGTGCCGGACAAATGTTCCGGGTGTGATATTGTAGTTCATGCGCCAAGCCTTTGATCTTGTGTGAGCAATTTACATGAAAATTCAGCTTCGTTAAGAGCATGTCGATTTGATTCGGGTTTGAAAGATCCTCCGGTTAGAAAAATCACGTGGGTTCGCGGCGTATTGAATAAAAGTAGCCAATTTGAAAGCGATCCGGAGATTATCAATAAGGCGTACGGCGTTGATTTTTATTTTTCCCGGTGTCTGAATTATTTTGGGTCTGGCGGTAGCGCGTTCCGAACGACGATATGTTATGACGCAGGTCATTAAGTCGTGCGCGGGAGTAGAAAATGTCCGAACCCTATGTGGCCGTGAAGAAATCCTGCATCTTGGGGGAGTCGCCAATTTGGTCGGAAGTAGAGCAAGCGCTGTACTGGGTCGATATTCGTAATCCCATGATATACCGGTGGGATCCCAATACCGGGGATGTGCATAACTGGCGCATTCAGACCGAGATAGGTTCAATTGGTTTTGCGCGCGGAGGAAGACTTATCGCGGGAACCCGTATGGGTTTTGCCTATATCAATCTCGCCGATGGCGATTTTCAGTTGCTTGAGGACCCAGAGGGTGGCGGTCGAATGAACACCGTGCGGATGAACGATGGCAAAGTGGATCGGCGGGGTCGGTTCTGGTGCGGTTCCATGGAAGACCCAGGCTATGGCGAGGTCGCATCTCTCTACCGGTTCGACGCTGACCACACCGTCCATCGTATGGAGGGTCCTGTGTGCATATCGAATGCAATCTGCTGGAGTCCTGACGACAGTATTATGTATTTCGCGGATTCCTTGAAAAGAACCCTCTGGGCCTACGACTTTGATTCTTCTGCCGGTATAATCACAAACCGGAGAAACTTAATAAAAGTGCCCGAGGGCGAGGGTGTGCCTGATGGCGCCACCGTAGATGCTGAGGGGTTTATTTGGGTTGCGCATATGCGGGGCGGCCGGGTAAAGCGGTACGATCCGGACGGCAAGGTTGAACGAGAGATTACATTTCCTGTATCGCTGACATCTTGTCCGGCTTTTGGTGGACCGGACATGTCGACGCTGTATGTTACCACTGCATCGTCTCGGTTTGGGGCTGAGGATTTTGAGAGAGAACCGGATGCTGGTTCTATTTTCGCACTTGATACGGATGTAAGAGGAATCCCCGAACCTGTGTTCGGTGGCTGAAAGTCCCACCAAGCTTGAACTAATCTAGACCGCCGTGCAGGATTGGTGTAGCTCCACGGTCAGAGGATAAAATGACCCAATCAGAAATCCGTCCCCGCCGCAGCCTACTATTTGTGCCCGGACTTCGTCCTGACCGTTTCGCTAAGGCGCTGGACAGCGAAGCGGACATCGTGTGCGTTGATATCGAAGACGCTGTGCCTTTGCCGCGGAAACAGGAAGCCCGAGATCTTACATTTCCTTTGTTCGCCCTTGAGTGTCCGGCAAACGTGGAAACCATGGTTCGCGTTAATCCACTTTCGACACAGGATGGGCTCAGGGATATTTTGGCACTACGGACCATAGAGATTCCGCCGAAGGCCCTGATGCTCGCTAAACCCGGGTCGGCTGCAGAAATCCGACTATATGATGAGTTGCTGCAGGGCAACTGCGCCGATATCCGGTTTCACGTGATTATAGAATCCACGGAGGGGCTTGCTAACGTGATGGAGATCGCTGCTGCGTCTTCCCGAATAGACTCTTTACTGTTCGGTGCCGTCGATATGTCGGCCGATCTCCGCGCGGCTAAAACGTGGGAGACGATGCTTTATGCTCGATCCCGTGTCGTTCATGCGGCTGCACGATTTGATCTGGATTTGCTGGATGTGCCTTACTTAAATCTCGATGACCAAACGGGACTGGAGGAGGAAGCAAGGATGGCCGACGCATTGGGATTTACTGGTAAGGCTTCGATCCACACCAAACAGATCCCTATCATTAATGAGGTCTTCTCACCCACACCAGATCTTGTCGATCGTGCCCGAAGAATACTCGAAGAATTCGAAAATGACGAAAGCGGTTTAGTCGTAGTGGATGGAGAACTTATTGAACGTCCCGTTATCCGCTCTATGCTCCGGGTGATCGCAGTTGCAGACCACCTTAAAGGCAAAGTCTAGCTAGACAATACCATCGGGCTTTTCACAAACCCAAATTCTGGATCGGGAATTGGGACACTATTTTTCCGGCCGGTAGTTAGCTGGCTGCAGAAAAACAAGTGGAGTTGGAAGGTCGTGATCAGTGTGCATAAACTAACTTAACACGGGAGGTTGATAGACGGTGAGTCACCTAAAAGATGGCGCTGTATATGATCATGACAAACTTCTGCTGCTGCGTTTTTTTGATCATACGGTTGCCGTCGGGTCGCGCGATGGAAGAGGAATCGTGAGCGCTTTCGACGAACTCCCCCGCGCTGGCTGGCTGAATCACAGTGGTGAGTGTTGGTGGGTGCTAGTCCGCAAATGACCTTGGAACAACGATATGGAATTGGTGTGCCGGCGTGGCGGCGCGAAGACGACCGGCTTTTGCGCGGGGCTGGTTCCTACAGCGACGATTTCAACTTATCGGATCAGCTTTTTGCCGTTATGGTTCGGTCCCCGCATGCTCACGCCAGAATCAATAGTGTGGATGCCGCTACTGCCCGGCGAGTGACCGGCGTTCACACGGTTCTGACCGGTGCAGATTATGTGGCGGATGGTATTGGCGATATAGCCCATAAGGCGAACCCTGTGGGCGCGGTTGACTGGCAGAAGCCGGCATTCGTTAACCGCGATGGCTCCGACCCCTTCGATCGGCCACAGCCTACGATCGCTCATGATAAGGTACGGCACGTTGGCGAAATCGTTGCTGTTGTGATTGCGGAAACGGAGGCTATTGCCGTTAATGCGGCAAACCTCGTCAAAGTCGATTATGACCCGCTGTCAGTCGTTACCGATGCAATAGACGCCCTTGAAGATAATGCCCCCGATGTCTGGGCTGACTGCCCCGGAAACGTTCCTCTAGACGCTGAAGTGGGTGATGCGGACGCGACCGATGAGGTGTTCGCTGGCGCAGCGTATGTGGTGACGGGACAGTTTGTTAACAACCGGGTTATCAACTGCCAGATGGAGCCGCGGGCGGCTGTGGGGTTCTGGGATGATAATTCTAAAAAGCTGACGCTCCATGCGGGTGGGCAGGGTGTACATCGCCACAAGATGATACTCGGCGAAATATTTGGTCTTGAGCCAGACCAGGTTCGTGTCGTTTCCCGCGATGTGGGAGGCGGGTTTGGTCCCCGTAACATGATGTATCCCGAATTCGTGGTCGTCTGCTGGGCGTCGAAGAAGATCGGTCGCCCAGTCAAGTGGCGGGGAGATCGGTCAGAAGCTTTTTTGACGGACTATCAGGCGCGCGATCTATATACTGATGCGGCCCTAGCGCTTGATAAAGATGGAAAATTTCTTGCTATCCGCGCCGACCTTGTCGGCAATCTAGGGGCGCATACAGTATCATTCGTGCCTCTTTCCAACGGCCCGCGGTTGTTGCCTTCGGTATATCGGATGAGCGCGAGTTATGCGCGTATCCGTGGGGTGCTGACCAACACAGTCCCGACAGGGCCTTATCGCGGGGCCGGCCGCCCTGAGGCAATGCATACTGTCGAGCGACTAATAGATATGGCTGCCGAAAAAATCGGTATTGATCGGATCGAGTTGCGCCGGCGCAATTTGATTGCCGCAAACGAACTCCCGACATCCAACGCTATGGGAACCACTTATGATTGCGGCGAATTTGAGATCTGTATGAATAAGGTCTTGCTTGCTGCTGATTGGGAAGGTTTCACGGAACGACGAGCCGAGTCCGAGAATCGCGGGATGCTGCGTGGTATCGGGTATGCTTCTTATATTCAGGCACCCGTCGGCGCGCCGGTCGAGTATGCGAAGGTCATCGTCCGAGGAGATAATGCGGTGGAAGTGCTTATTGGAACCCAGTCCAGCGGGCAAGCACATGAAACGGTATTTCCGCAACTCGTGGCCGGAATATTGGGCGTGCCTTATGACGACGTGAGTATTGTAACTGGCGACTCCGATTTGGTACCGCTCGGTGGCGGTTCGCACTCTGATAGGTCTATGAGGCTTGGGGGTATCGTCATGGCCGAGGCGTCAGAAAAGGTAGTTGCGATTGCCCGAGAGCAGGCTGCTGAGATACTTGAAACAGCGGTCGAAGATGTTTCGTTTACGCATGGGCTATTTCGTATCAAAGGAACCGACAAAAGCGTTGGCTTGTTTGAGGTTGCGGCTAATGCGGAGAATGGATCGATATATGCAGACCATCTCTTTAGAGGCCGTTCTGCGGCGTATCCAAATGGGGCGGCGGTATCCGAAATCGAGATTGATCGGGCGACAGGGCGACTGACCGTTGTTGCCCACACCACCGTTGACGACCCAGGTAAGGCAATAAACCCAATTATTTTGCAAGGACAGGCCCACGGTTATATTGTACAGGGAATTGGTCAGGCAATTATCGAAAACGGCGTTTACGATCGCGGGTCCGGC
>JAYYZV010000083.1:0-26515 GCA_036339975.1 Pseudomonadota bacterium
CCGGAAATAAATGACTACCGCACTCGAATTCGCACCTTCGTAGATACCCATATCATCCCTCTGGAGGCGGATCGCTCTAATTATGACGAACACGAAAACATCCGTCCTGACGTACTCGAAGGCATCCGAACCAAGGTAAGAGCGGAAGGCCTTTGGGCTCTTCAGATGCCCAAGAAGCTTGGCGGCCAAGGACTTAATATCACGGGCATTACGCCCTGCTACGAGGAAATGAACCGGTCGATCTTCGGCCCCGTTTGTTTCAACTCAGCAGCACCGGATGATGGCAACATGATCGTTCTTAATAAGATTGCCACCGAGGCTCAGAAGGAGCGCTGGCTGCGACCAATCATCGAGGGGAAAGTGCGATCTTCTTTCGCGATGACCGAACCAGCGCCGGGATCGGGATCCGATCCGTCGGCAATGCAGACCACAGCGGAAAAAACCGGAGATACTTGGGTCGTCAATGGTCGCAAGTGGTTTATTACAGGCGCCGGCGAGGCACAGCACTTTATCTTGGTTGCGCGGACATCGGACGATAGCCGAAAAGGATTGAGCGCATTCTTGTTCGACGCTAATCAGCCGGGCTGGAAAATCCTGCGGCGCATTCCGATCATGGGTCCTGAGGAACACGGCGGCCACTGCGAGATTTCTTTCGACGGCCTCGAAATCCCTGACGAGAACCGACTGATGGAAATTGGCGAAGGGTTGAAGGTCACCCAGATCCGTCTGGGCACCGCACGGCTAACCCACTGCATGCGCTGGACCGGCATGGCGAAACGCGCGCTAGAGGAAACTTTTGACTACGTCCGCGACCGCAAGGCGTTTGGTGAAACGCTAGCGAACCATGAAGGTGTTCAATGGCTGCTGGGCGAAGCAGCAATGCAAATAGAGATTTGCCGCCTGTTGACTATGCGCGCAGCGGTCAAGCTGGATGCCGGCGATTTCGCACGCAAGGAAGTGTCTATGGCTAAGGTGGTGGTATCGGAAACCCTGCACAAGGCAATAGACACCGCAATACAACTGCGAGGCGCAAGCGGCTATTCCAAGGATACACCACTCGAATGGATGTACCGGTATGCGCGCCAAGCGCGGCTGGTGGACGGATCGTCTGAGACACACAAGATGGTGCTGTCGCGGTACTTGCTATCGGAGGGTATCGATTTCTGGAGTTGGGATTAGCTCATTATGTACTATCGAAAAAATGAAACGCACACCCAAACCCGTTCCGATCGGCCGCACGATTATACCTATATATCATCAGTAAGGGATTAGGCTAAGGTTGATGATAGAAAGGACGCCTTAATATGGCACTGGGTCCCTTCATACGAGATGCCGCGGCGGCAGACAGCGTGACGGTAAAAGACGGCAACCTCCTTACCGGAGGGGCAATTCAAGAAAACCGCGCCTTGACGGTGACAATCGACGGCGGAGAGTTCTCTGGCATCCATGAGATGGTGCTACGTTCGGAAGCAACATCCCCCATCATCGAAAGCCGACCTCTGGATCAACAATTCGCCGTGCTGAAAGCAGCCGAGGCCGCAGGCGTGACTGTTCCCAAACCTCTTTGGTACTGCGGCGATACCGCAATCACTGGTAAACCATTCTACCTGATGCAACGTATTGAGGGTGAAGCGCTCGGAAACAGAATAACCCGCGCGGGAGAGCAACCCGATCTCGCCGCTGCGCTGGGCCGTGAACTGGCCCGCATTCACACTATCCAGCCACCACGAACGGACCTCAGTTTTCTCGAATTAATTTCATTATCGCCGTCCTTAGATGCCGTTGCAAAATATCGAGCATACCTAGACGTTTTACCGGAACCTCACCCAGTCTTGGAATGGACGCTTCGCTGGCTTGAAAACCGGGCGCCTAATGCCGGTGAGGCAGTACTATGTCATCGCGACTTTCGAACCGGTAATTATATGGTCAACAACGGTGTACTTACCGGCGTGATAGATTGGGAATTCACCGGCTGGGGCGATCCGCACGAAGACGTCGCGTGGTTTTGTGCGCGGTGCTGGCGGTTTTCCGCCCCGGCGCTGGAAGCTGGTGGCATCTCCCCCCGCAACGTGTTCTATAACGCTTATGAAAGCGCCTCAGGTCGTACGCTCGATGTAGATCTCATGGCTTATTGGGAAACCATGGCCCATGTGCGATGGGCCGTGATCGCGCTGCAACAAGCCATGCGCCACCGGTCAGGCGAGGAGCCGAGCATAGAGCTTGCGCTTATCGGAAGGCGAGTTGCAGAACTGGAATACGAATGCCTACGACTCACCGGAGTAATTAAATGAGAAGCTGCCCGAACGCGCTAGAACTACTGAAGATCGCGGAGCAGACCCTAATTACGGAAGTAGCGTCAGATATGTCGAGGCGGCAACGCTACACCGCCGCTCTAGTCGCGTCCGCGATTGGTATTGCGAGGCGTGAATTAGCACGCGGAATTTGTGCCTGGGCAGATGAACTATATACGTTGCGCGCCCTATATCATGCTGATCCGACAGAAGAGCCGGAGAGCTCTCTGAGGGAGCTGCACCGTCGGCTGGCTTCGGACTTACGTGCGGGGGTCTACGACGAAAACGCGAAGAAACGGACGGCGGCCCTGGGCCTTTTGTGTCAAAACGTGTTGGCACGGTTAAAGGAGGACAACCCCCGTTACGATAAACTAACAACCGCAGACACCTCCACGGAAAATACGGTTTCCTGAAACGCAAATAGATCATTTAATTAATCTGCTGCAGGCCATGATTAATGGGCACTGGCCTATCTTACTTCTGATAATCGACGTTGCAGCTAACGTCGCCGAACACCAATTAGCGTCAGCGATGGAATTTTTTTGCCACCATGAATATTAGGCGGCGCTAATTATTATAGGGGGATTTTATCTAATTAGCCCTTGCGAAAATCATAGCAGCCGATAGAGTTTCTTTATCCGCAATAGAATAGAAAAAATTGCAGCTTACGGAGAGTTGAAGGGACGAATGAGTATATCGACCAAATCCGCCAGTATTGTAGCTGCGATCTTGTTAGCCGGCGCGACCCTTATCAGCACCGGCGCGACACAGGCACAGAAAAACGTCGTGGCGACCATTGCGCATATCGGTGATCCATTGTCGGTGATTGTCGGGAATCGGGCGACGATCGTTAACTTGATCGGCGAAGGCGTGGATCCGCACCTCTATCGGCTGACACGAACAGATGTCTTAAAACTCAATCGTGCCGATATGATCGTATACAACGGCCTGAACCTCGAGGCCCAAATGCTGGGCGTGCTTGCAACGTTTGCGAAGTACAAACCGGTGATCGGGGTCGCCGAAACCCCAAAGGTGCTAGGTATGCTTGTCTCGGATGGCACGGCGCACGACCCGCATGTGTGGATGGACCCGATTCTCTGGGCCACTGCCCTGCAGGCCGCGGTCGATGCGCTGGCGCGGCTCGACCCACCAAATGCTACATTTTATCAAACCAATGCAGATGAATATTTCTTTCAAATGAACGCCCTCCATACCCGCGCCTTGAAAGCAGTTGCCTCCATTCCCCCAACATCAGGGGTGCTGGTGACCGCGCATGATGCTTTCGGGCATTTCGGTCGTAAATACGGCCTAGACGTTCTTGCTATCCAAGGCATCAGTACGGAAAGCGAGGCGGGCATTCGGAAAATCGAAACTCTGGTCGACACCCTTGTTCGGCGCCGTATTGGTGCCGTCTTCGTCGAAAGTACGGTCTCGACCCGCAGCGTCAAGGCTCTGATAGAGGGCGCCAATGCACGCGATCATCAGGTTCGTATAGGGGGAATGCTCTTCTCTGACGCCATGGGGCCTAAGGACACCTATCTCGGCACTTATCTCGGCATGTTCGACCACAACATCACCACGATCGTCCGATCTCTAGGCGGTGAGGCCCCGAAGCGGGGCTTCGGCCACCAGCTTGCAGAAACCCAATCGACGCAATGAATCCGCCCCGCCTAATTCCTTTTGACGCCGTTGATGATACCAATTCGGATAACGAACCTGCTGCGTTATCGGTGCGCGGCCTCACAGTCTCCTATGACGATAAGCCCGCGCTGTGGGACGTCGATATCGAGGTGCCGGGTAAAAGCCTTATGGCTGTAATCGGCCCAAACGGCGCGGGGAAATCAACCATGATCAAGGCCGTCTTAGGCTTAATACCAGTGCTTGCAGGTGAAATCCGGATCTTCGACGCGCCCTTGAAACGTGCTCGCAAACGCATCTCTTACGTGCCGCAGCGCACCAGTGTCGACTGGGATTTTCCCGCATCCGCGGAGGACGCTGTAGCCATGGGCCTTTACGGCAGGATCGGCTGGTGCAGACCTGTACGCCGTCGTCATCGCGATAGCGCACGCGCCTTTCTTGACCAAGTCGGTATGGCTGACTTTGCAGACCGGCAGATAGGTCAACTTTCGGGCGGCCAACAGCAGCGAGTTTTTCTTGCCCGCGCCCTAGCGCAGGACGCAGATCTGTACCTCATGGACGAACCATTTGCCGGCGTCGATGCAGCTACCGAGCAAACCATCGTCGATGTAATGCGGGATGCGCGGGCGGGCGGCGCTACTGTAGTTTGCGTTCACCATGATCTACAAACCGTCGGCGACTATTTTGATCGGGCGGTGATCCTGAATGTTCGCGCTATAGCCGAGGGAACCATCCCTGATATCCTTACAGAGGGAAACCTACAGGCAGCGTATGGCGGCGCATTAGCGTCGCCAGAGATCCGAGCTATCGCGCGTACTGCATGATGATCTGAAAACACTTTTGCATCTGCCCCATAATCTGACATGAACACAGTCGAAGTTTTGGAGGTTATAACATTACAGGCCGGCTATAATACGGCAGTCGTACTGGTGGGCGTGATCGCACTGGGCGTTGGCGGTGGCGTGATCGGGGTCTTCTCTTTACTCCGCAAACGGGCATTAATATCCGATGCCATCAGCCATGCCACTCTCCCTGGGATCGCCATTGCATTTATGCTCAGCGTCGCGCTCGGCGGCTCGGGACGCAACTTGGCACTTCTGATGGCGGGTGCAGCCCTGACTGGTGCCATGGGGATCTTTGCGGTGCAATGGATATGCCGCCATACGCGCCTTGCCGAAGATACGGCGATTGGTACTGTACTAAGTGTATTTTTTGGCATCGGAATCGTTCTTCTTAGTCATATCCAGACTATGCAGGCCGCAGGTCAGGCGGGCCTCAACCATTTTCTGCTTGGGTCCACCGCCCTCCTGACGTCGGACGAAGCGCTTCTCATCTCAATTTCCTCGGCCGTTGCTATCGTCTGCTCAATAGCATTTATGAAAGAGTTCGGTTCTGTGGCATTCGATGAAGGCTTCGCCAAAGCTCAAGGCTGGCGAGTCGCGCGTATAGACCTGATTATGATGTTGCTAATTTTAGCGATCGTAACCATCGGCCTGAAAACCGTCGGGCTGATCCTGATTATTGCATTGGTAATTATCCCGCCCGCGGCCGCCAGATTCTGGACGAATCGGCTCGGCCGCATGGTCGCCCTTTCCGGTGCGTTCGGCGGCCTCGCCGGCTGGGCCGGTGGTAGTATTTCCGCCCTTCTTCC
Organism: Pseudomonadota bacterium; assembly: GCA_036339975.1. Classification (GTDB taxonomy): domain Bacteria; phylum Pseudomonadota; class Alphaproteobacteria; order MPNO01; family UBA830; genus UBA830. The sequence continues at coordinate 5,581 of JAYYZV010000083.1, forward strand.
CGATATGCCAGCTGGAGCAATGATCGTTCTGGCGGCAACTTCTATATTTATCGTCAGTCTTCTTTGTGCGCCGCGAACAGGCGTCGTCGCATGGAGCGTCCGCCAACTCGGGCTGCAGCTGACGTTAGCGGAAACACGCGGGCTCCTTGCGATGGCGAGCGGAAACACGCCGCCGGATCCAATGGCCCGGCGGATGGTCCGTTGGCGGGGATATATTGATAGTAACGGCCAACTAACCGCTTCTGGTACTCTGGCAGCGACTGAAGCAGACCGACAGAGACAGCTTTGGGAGGCCTACCGCAAGCGTAATCCGGAAGCTGACACGTCTTTTTATCCGCTGGGCGGATGCCGAATCGAAGAGGTTCTATCGCCAGACGTTGTGTCGGAACTTGAAAGCAGAAACCGGTGACCGCCGGCGACTTTTTAACCATTGATCTACCGGCGGTTCTGGCCGTTGTGATGGCTGCTGTCAGTTGCGGCTTGCTGGGAAATTTTTTGGTGCTACGGCGGCAGGCGCTGATCGGCGACGCCATTTCCCACATCGCTCTGCCAGGTATCGTGGTCGGATTTCTGGTCACAGGCACCATTGCTACCCTACCGTTGATGCTCGGCGCAATGGGCGCTGCCGTGATAGCCGTACTGCTGATTGAGTTCATTCGCCGCGTCGGCCGGCTGGAAGCCGGTGCAGCCATGGGCGTGGTCTTCACCGCCATGTTCGCCACCGGGATAGTTCTGCTCGAACAGACCGGGTCCTCAAATGTTCATATTGACACCGAACATGCGCTGTATGGAAATCTAGAATCTATCCTGTGGTTGGGGCTGACCGAATGGGCCGATCTGCTTGCTTGGAAAACATACGCGACAATGCCGCGCCAACTCGCCACGCTAATCAGCATGACCGGCGCCACAGCGGTGTTGATCGCGGTCTTCTTCAAGGAGCTTAAGGTGACGACGTTCGATCCTGGGCTTTCGGCCAGTCTGGGTCTCCCGGTGCGCACAATTTCAACCATACTGATTGTTTTAGTCGCGGTAGCCGCGGTAGCCGCATTCGAGGCCGTCGGCTCTATTCTGGTAATCGCCATGTTCATATGCCCAGCGGCGACCGCTCGCATGCTGACCGACAAACTCGACCGGCAATTATGGCTCAGCGCAAGCACGGCAGCGGCGGCGGGAGTCGGCGGTTATTTTTTTGCGGCGTTTGGGCCTCAGTTGTGGGGAAACGAAAATGCTCTCAGCGCCGCGGGAATGATCGCCGTTGTCGCCGGACTACTACAAGTGACAGCGATGGTTGTCGGGCCGCGATACGGCGCGCTCACGCGCGCGATCAAAAACCGAAACCGGCGGTTTATTTCTGATTCATGATTCCCGGTTTCAAAGTTCTTACCTGCCCGGGCCACCCTTACACAGATCATATCGGGCGGATGGTGACCCCGACAGGATTCGAACCTGTGACCTACAGATTAGGAATCTGCCGCTCTATCCAGCTGAGCTACGGGGCCCCAAGGATCATGTAACGCAATGTGAACAAAAAATGGAAGGCTAATCAACAATGATACATACGAAATCAATCACAAGGTCCTGCACGTGACATCTCGCAAAAGGTCATGGCCCCTCGCCGCGAAGCCTTTAGTTCAGATTTTTTCCCGCGCCTATAATGTCTGCCTCGATCTCGAACGTGGATTGGTGGATTGTTTGGGGATCACCTCGGATCTACATGCCTATGCTCATGGATAAATCTAGCTTCCGGCGCCAAGCGGGATCGAATAGACGATGCTGAGCACCTCGGTGCCGGGGTTGAAATCTCCATAATTGGCGTTGGACAAATGATAGAACGCCATACCGATGCGGGTTCGGTTGTCTAATCGATAGGAGATCTCGATTGAAGACCTAAATTCCAGCTCATACCCAAGGTCGCGACCGTCACCTTCCTCGTAATAGCCAGCAGCGAAGCTGGGAGTAAAGACCCAACGGCGGCCAAAAAATACATCGACGAGCACGCCACCATAGCCGTAAAATGCTGAGTCCGTGGTAGACATGAGGCCCGCGAAAGGTTTGAAAATCCAGATTTTCTGGTCAGATCGGTACTCCGCGCGGAATTCAGTCGCTTCATGCTTAGTCTGATACACGTCGTAATAGCCCACCCCAACCGAAAGAAAATCGGGGTCTTCCGCCGCCGCAGCCACCGGCAACGATAGCGCTAAGCCCGAGACAAGCAAACTTAGGGTCTTTAGCACTCCAATCATGTCACACTACCCCGCCTGCTAAATTCTTCCCCCAACGTCATTTTCCTTGGAACGTCGGCTGTTATTCTAATCCATTCTGCCGTTTCGTTACCAGCGGCCACGAGATCGGGTTTGCTTGATTTTCTCATACTAGATACCTCCTAGCACGAGAACGTGTTGCCAACACTAAACATTATTCGCCGATCCAGCGCTTATACTTTTCCGTCGCTCTGACAAGTGCTTCGCGCACCCCCGGGTCCATGGCGGAATGCCCAGCATCCGGAACGATAACCATCTCGGAGCCCGGCCAAGCACGGTTCAGTTCGTCGGCCGTCACCATAGGGCAGATCATGTCGTACCGTCCTTGGATAATCAGGCAAGGCAGCTCGCGAATTTTGTTGATGTTTTTGAGCAACACATTATCTGATAGGAAATTGTTGTTAGAAAAATAGTGTGTTTCAATCCGAGCCAGAGCGAAAGCCATGGAATCCTCACCGAACACTTCGACGGTTTCAGGGCTTGGGTGCAGAGTCGAGCAGGCCCCTTCATAACGACTCCACGCCCGCGCCGCAGGCAGGTGCACCGCAGGGTCAGCATCGAGTAGGCGACGATGGAAATTGCCTAGGATATCTCCTCGCTCATTTTCCGGAAGTGCCGAGGCAAAGTTGCGCCATACTTCGGGGAATACACGCCGGAGGCCGTAGAGAAACCAGTTAACTTCAGACGGGCGCCCAAGAAAAATTCCTCGGACAACCAGCCCGAGGCAATTATCTGGGTAAGCCTGTGCATAGGAGATAGCCAGAGTACTACCCCAGGAACCACCAAACAGAAGAAACTTCGAAACCCCCAGATGGTTACGAAGCCGTTCGATATCGTCGATCAAATGTGCCGTCGTATTGTTGGATAGATCACCGCGCGGGGTAGAACGCCCCGCACCCCGCTGGTCAAATATAACAATCCGGTAGCTGCTAGGGTCAAAAAACCTCCGATGAGCCGGTGTAGCACCCGCACCGGGGCCACCATGCAGAAACAGGACCGGAATCCCGGCGGGATCGCCCGATTGTTCCCAATACATACTATGGGTTTCGTCCAGCGGCAGCAGCCCGCTATCATAAGGCTCGATTGGCGGGTAAAGTTGGTCACGCAAGCGCCGATCGGTCACTTAGGTAGCTCCATAGGAATATGGCTTCGAATTAAGATTCGCCGCCGTCGGTCGATGGGCAGCGGAGATCACCCAGAGAGCACACTCTCTATTTTTTCGGTAGCTGCCTCGACATCAAGTTTTTCGACCAACGCATATTCATTTACAAGCCGTTCCAAGGCAGCCTCGTACATCTGGCGCTCGCTGTAGGATTGTTCGGGCTGGCCGGCCGCGCGATACAGGTCCCGCACTACTTCAGCAATGGCAACAGGGTCACCGCTGTTGATGTTTGCTTCATATTCTTGCGCACGACGGCTCCACATTGTCCGCTTGGACCGGGCGCGGCCCCTCAACGTAGCGGCCACCGCTTGCATCTTGTCTTTTGAACTGATCTTGCGCAGACCGGAGTCGGCAACTTTCTCTACCGGAACGCGAAGTGTCATTTTCTCCGAATCAAACAGGATTACGAAGAGCTGTAAGTTAAAACCTGCAACTTCCCGCCTCTCAATACCAGTTACCTTGCCGACGCCGTGTGTGGGATAAACAACGTAGTCGCCTTTCGCAAAGGGAAGCTTTTTCGATGTCACTCTCGTGGAAGGCTTCTTAGTGGGGGTTTTAGTGGCAGCTTTTACCGCGGGGTTCGGACCCTGTGTCTTGGCCACCGACTTCTTTACCGCGGGTTTCTTTGCCGCAGGTTTTTTTGCTACTTTTTTCTGCCCCGAAGCGGTCTTGGTCTTGGGTTTCGTCGTCTTGGCCTGTGCCATCACTCACTCTCGATTAGGTCTATCTAGGGTAGGCGGAAGATCCACTTTCCACACCTTTTCTGCTACAGGTATCCTGCCGAGCAACTATCATAAACTGGACTGGAAATTAGTATCAGTTTTGTCTACCGGCGATTCCACCAGACGACGTTCTTAACAACATAACACAAAAGTCGATGTAATAACAGTGGTCTAGGTCATGTCTGCTGGAAGCGGACACCGCGCGCCGGCCTAAACCAACCATTAGCTAGCACCGCCAGATTATCATAAGGGCTTTCCAAGCTTCGCCCAGCTACCCAAACGGTTTAGCTTCCCTGGCCTGGCGCTTCGCTAAAGTGATCTTCAAATTTATTTTCCTTGTCCCGCCAATCATCGGCATCGGGGGGCGAATCCCCCTTCCGTGTGATGTTAGGCCAAACTTCAGCAAATTTTCTGTTTACTTCAAGATACGGCTCTGACACGTCGTCAGTGTCCGGATGAATGGCTTCAATCGGACATTCTGGCTCGCACACGCCGCAGTCAATGCATTCATCGGGATGAATCACGAGCATGTTTTCACCCTCGTAGAAACAATCCACAGGGCATACCTCGACACAGTCCATGAACTTACACTTGATACACGCATCATTGACGACGTACGTCATAACTATCTCCGTAATCTTCTTTCAGGCGCCAGCGCCTAAAATATTTATCCCTATGGTAACTGCGGCGTAGCAAACTCACAGCCTCATCACCGTCGCCAAACTAGTATTTTTTATGACTCCTACCAACCATTTTTATCGATCGATAAGATCGGCGGATTCGTTTTTTTCGAGACGCGCTCGAACACGCTGTTTAGCAGTACCGCTGTCCCGATCATCGACGTAAATAAGCCCTGCTATTCGGCGCATCAGCATTGCCTCATGTGCCTCCACTTGCTCGTCGGCGTAAACCACTTCCCAAAGCATTTCCATCAGGTGAACCCGTTCCTCATAGGAAAAACCGTCTTTTATGGTGCGCGTAAAACGGAGCAGTTGAACCGATTCTTCGGTTTCTCGCTGTGCCGCCAAGATCAATTCGTGCGCTTCATCCTGGCCGAGATCAAATCGCGTTTCGCAAAGCCATTCGATCCGGCTGCGTTCGACCGAAGCAAACTCTGCATCTACCGTTGCGGCGTGCACTAGGAGTGCAGCAGCAGCGAGGTGAAATTCATCGGGCGTGTGGACACCATCAGCAGCTTCTGCGACGGCACCTTTATCTTCGAAGAAAGCCTTGAATCTATCGAGCATAGGTCGTGAGTATCACAGGAAAGCTATCGCCGCAATCGTACCCAAGGCGACAGTTTATGTTTATGTTTGTGATATGGATTTACCCTCAGAAAAGGCGCGGCATTTTCCAGCCACCGAGAGAAACCGTGACGCGATTGCCGACGTCCTCTCACAAATTCTGCCGGCCGCCGGGACAGTTCTAGAGATCGGAAGTGGATCAGGAGAACATGTATTTTACTTCTCCAAATTATTCCCGGATCTCACTTGGCAGCCTAGCGACCCTGACCCACTTAACCTTCAAAGTATCCGAGCCTGGGGAGACTTCGCCGCGCGCGCAAATCTGCAATTACCTCTCTCGATAAATGCGTCCGATATAACTCTTCCCATCGAATCCGCAGTCGCCATAATTTGCATCAACGTTATCCATATTTCCCCATGGGATGCTACCGAAGGGCTGATGCGCAATGCGAGTCGCCTATTGCCGCCGGGCGGCCCGTTATACATGTATGGCCCATATAAGATCGGAGGCACGCACACAGCTCCGTCTAACGAGGCGTTCGATCGTTCGCTGCGGGATCAGAACAAGACCTGGGGCGTGCGCGACCTGGACTCTGTGGTCGCCGAAGCACAGAAAAACGGATTAGCCTTCACTCAACGTGTCGAGATGCCAGCTAATAATCAGTCTTTATTGTTTATAAAGACCGGGGCGCCTTGATAAGGTGGCACAATTTCAGAATATAGGGTTCTTGCTTCCTTCACGGGGCCACGCCGAGTGCCTAGCTTTTCAATGCGGATTACCTTTACGTCGGGGGGTTTGTTAAACGTCAGCACATTACCTACCCGAACAATATAATGGGATTTGCGAACAATCTCGCCTTCGACTCGGACCTTGCCGGCGGCACAGATCTTACTAGCTAGACTTCGGCTTTTAAAAACTCTCGCCTGCCAAAGCCATTTGTCGAGGCGAATACCATCACCGCTCAAGACAACTTAAGTTCTCGTAGTTTGGCGAAGGGGGAATCCTCATCGACCTTCTCAATCTTACGACTTCTCGGTTTTTGTTTGCTCGGCTTTCCCCTCTTGCCACCCGCTTGCGCCGGACGCGGACTTCCCGATTTCGTCTTGGGGCGACCACCCCATTTCCAGATAAGGGTTTCATTGTCTTTTTCTGCCACATAGCCGAGTGCTTCAAAAACCGGCCGAGCGTCTTCCATCGAGAGGCCCAATAGGTTGAGTTGCGTGGCACCAATATCCATTTTTCCAGCGCGGGATTGGCGTTGAAGATCGACAGCGATCCGGTCCAATACATCAACCCGGATTGCCCGCTTTCCAAGACAAGCAAATCCGCATGCAGCAAGAAATTTTTCATCAGCATCTTCACCAGCCTGAACCGTCACCAAACCAGCACCGGGAACTTTCTGTGAAGGTTTCTCGTTGAATAGAGTCCACAGCAGGGCGCGCCATTTAACCGCCTTAGGCTTGACCAGCATCGGTAAGAATAGGGTTTCTGGTCCAATACGCACGCCGCAACTGCGAAGGGCACTACGGTCTTCTTTAGACATGCCACGCACTTCTTTTATTACCTGCAGCCGCGGTATCGAGCCAAGACCTTCGACTATGCGATATGCTAACCCGCGTGCCATACCGTCCAGCTTCGCTTCCCCAAGCGCAATCAGGCGTTCCAACACCTCAGTAATTTGGGCCTCAACCCAGTTGATTAGCCGATTTCGCAGGCGTTCCCGTTGTCCGACGGAAAGATAATCATTGGGTAATACAAAAACTTGGGGGGAAATTATTCCTGCGCCTTTTTCTAACCGCGCAACCATTGCGCCCGACCAGATGATAACACCATCCTCGTCAACCGAGAATGCGGTATCAGGAGCCCCGCAAAGCGCGTTTATGCGAGCATCAATCTCGCCGCGCAGAGCCTTATTGGCGGCGGACAAAAGCGCTTGTCGTCCAGACGCTGCTACGCCGGAATCGGGAACAAAACGAAACCCTTCCAGATGTCCAACAAATTCGCCACCAACGTCGACATCACCGTCGGAACCAACGACTGCCGTATAATCATCGCCGTCCTTCATGCGGGTAAGCGCAGCGGCGCGGCGATCAACAAAGCGCTGGGTGAGGCTGTTATGTAATGCATCGGATATCTTGTCTTCCAGTTTGTGCGTCCGGGACTGCCAGCTTTTAGCGTCTTTCAACCAATCAGCACGATGGGAAATGTACGTCCAGGTGCGAACATGCGCAATCCGTGCCATTAGCGTATCAATGTCTCCATCGACACGGTCGAGCTGTGCAACTTGGTCTGCCACCCAGTCTGTGGGAAGAAAATTGCCATCTGTGAGTTCAAGAAACAGGCGGCCTAGAAAGTTGGCATGCACATCGGCCATTGTTTTCCGAAAATCCGGTATCTGGCAGATCTCCCAGAGTAGTCGCACAGCGGCCGGTGTGGTAGCACGCTCGACGACAGCGTCGTTGAGCAGAAGATTGGTCAACGCCATCTTGTCATCCGACTCCCTAGCGCGCCTCAGTTCCGACCGATAGGGCGACATTTCTAGCGATTTCAAGAGCGTCGTGGCAGACCGAAAATCAAGGTCGCCATTTCGCCAAAACACGCCGGTCAGCGGCTGGAAGCTGTGATTTTCGATAGCGCTGACAATATCGTCGTCGAAGCTTCCGGTCTCAACGATGGGTCCGAACGTGCCGTCTGACATATGCCGCCCCGCTCGGCCGGCAATCTGAGCGATTTCCGAGGTCGTCAGATGTCGGTAATTACGGCCATCGAATTTCCGGGCGCCGGCAAAAGCGACATGGTCGATGTTCATGTTTAGGCCCATGCCGATAGCGTCGGTCGCAACGAGATAATCGACTTCGCCACCCTGATACATTTCCACTTGGGCATTGCGAGTACGCGGGCTGAGCGCGCCCAGAACCACCGCGGTACCGCCACGCTGGCGGCGCATCAGCTCAGCGATGGCATAGACTTCGTTGACCGAAAACGCCACTACTGCGCTGTGCCGAGGCAAACGAGTGATTTTTCGCGGTCCAACATAGGTCAGCTTTGAGAGGCGCGGACGGCTGATGTAATCCGCCTCCGGCACCAGCCGCTCGATGACGTGGCGGATAGTATCGGCGCCGAGAAACAGGGTTTCTTTAACCCCCCGCGCCCGAAGCAAACGATCAGTGAACACATGGCCGCGCTCGGGGTCCGCGCACATCTGTATCTCGTCGATGGCAAGAAATTCAACCTCACGATCAAGCGGCATAGATTCTACTGTACAGATAAAATAATCGGCCCTCGGCGGAACGATTTTTTCCTCTCCGGTGACCAGCGCGACCCGAGCGAGGCCCTTCTGCTTGACCACTTGGTCATAGTTTTCGCGCGCCAGAAGGCGCAGTGGAAAACCAATCATTCCGGTCGCATGAGCAAGCATGCGTTCCATCGCGTAATGGGTTTTTCCGGTATTGGTGGGGCCGAGAACGGCCGCCACAACGGGCCGTTGGTCCACGCGAGACATGGCTGTAGAATGGCGGTGGAAACATTGTCTGACAAGGGGTTGAAATCGAGGGCCCAGCACAACATATTTTAGCGATAACCTGTGAATTCGAACGGGGGTTCCTAGCCTATGGCCGAAGAGAAACTGAGGTTCGAGACAGAAGTCTCCCGCCTCCTCCATATCGTCGCCAACTCGCTTTACAGCCAGAAGGAAATCTTTCTGCGCGAGCTTATCTCCAATGCATCCGATGCCTGCGACCGGCTGCGCTACGAAGCGCTGACTCAGGCGGACCTGATTACCGACGACCCGGAGTTTAAAGTCCGCATTTCGGTTGAAAAAAAACACAAGATGCTAGAGATCGCTGATAACGGTATCGGGATGAACCGTGACGCGCTGATCTCCGATCTCGGCACGATCGCCCGGTCTGGAACGTCAGCATACCTCGAACAACACCACGACGACGAAAAGGCGGATATCAGCACGATCGGCCAATTCGGCGTAGGGTTTTATTCGGCATTTATGGTGGCAAAGGAGGTAGAAGTGATCAGCCGCCGCGCCGGCGAAGATAAAGCTTGGCGCTGGGTATCAGACGGCACCGGCGAATTCACAATCTCGGAGGGTGAACGCGAACGCCGCGGCACCACGATTCGTCTGAAGCTACGCAAGGGAGAAGATGAGTTTCTAGACGAAAACCGGCTGCGCCACATCGTGAAAACATATTCGGATCATATCGCATTGCCCATATTGATAGCGGGCGAAGACGGCGACGAAACCGCCAACGAAGCTTCCGCCATTTGGACGCGTCAAAAGAAAGGCATTACCGACGAACAGTACACGGAGTTCTACCGGCATGTAGGCGGATTTGGCGACCCTTGGATGACGCTGCACTGGCATGTAGAGGGTAAACTGGAATACCGCAATCTGTTGTTCGTCCCTTCAGCCAAGCCGTTCGACCTGTTTGATCCCAGCCGAAAACACGGAATCCGTCTATATGTGAAGCGCGTGTTCATCACCGACGAGGCAGAAAATATGGTCCCGGCTTGGCTGCGCTTCCTGCGTGGCGTAGTCGATTCCGAGGATCTGCCATTAAACGTTAGCCGTGAAGTCCTTCAGGACAATCCGATGATCGCCCGCATGCGGGCGGCCATCGTCAAACGTGTTCTGACGGAACTCGGAAAGAAAGCCGCAAAGAAGCCGGACGAGTACAGGCTTTTCTGGGAGAATTTCGGCGCAGTGATAAAAGAGGGCCTTTACGAAGACTTTGAGAACCGGGGTGCTATACAAAAGATCAGTCGCTTCCATTCGACCACCGGGGGTGACGATTTGGTCAGTCTGGAAGACTACGTCGGCCGCATGAAAGGTGGCCAAGAGGAAATCTACTATATCACCGGTGAAAACCTCGACGCCCTGCGACTTAGCCCACAGTTGGAAGGTTTTTCAGCTAAGGGGATAGAAGTGTTGTTACTGACCGACGCGGTCGATGATTTTTGGATTCCGTCAGTAGGAGAATACGAAGGCAAACAATTCAAATCGGCCACCCGCGCCGGCGCTGATCTCGACAAGATTTCCGCAGAGGACAAAGAAGACACTAAGTCCGCAGAGGAAAAACCCTTCGACAAAGGCAAGGTTGATGCGCTGATAGCTATGTTCAAGCTGATACTAGCGGAAGAGGCTAAAGATGTGCGCGTTTCTGAACGCCTGACCGACAGCGCCGTCTGCCTAGTGTCCGACGAGGGAGACATGGACCTTCGGGTCGAACGCATGCTGAAACAGCATAACCAGCTGGAACAGTCGTTCAAGCGCATACTAGAAATTAACCCACGCCATCCACTAGTGACGTCGCTAGCCGAGTCCGTGGGCAAGGACGGGGCCGGCGAGAAGGTTGAAGATGCCGCCTGGCTGTTGCTCGATCAAGCTCGGATCATTGAGGGTGAACAGTTGCCAGACCCGGTGGCTTTCTCTCGCCGCCTTAACACCGTAATGACCGGCAGCCTAGCTAGCTGACGGATTGGCCGCGATAACTTCTCCCGCTAGATAGAGCGAACCACAAACCAGAACTCGGCCGGCAGGGCCGTTGGCGGCCATATCAAGAGCGTCACCAAGGGACGACGCCACCATGGTATCGAGGCCTAAATTCCAAGCAATATCGGTAAGTGTCCGCGGGGAATGCCCGGGGGTATCGCCGGGTAGATCGAGGGCGATCAGCCTGTCAGCGACCTCCGATAGTGGTGTAAGAAATCCCGACACATCCTTATTCTCCTGCATCGCACAAACAAGTACGACAATGCTGGCAGGCCATGCCGAAATCGCACGCGCCAGCGCGTCCCCGGCAGAAGGGTTGTGTCCACCATCGATCCAAAGCTGCCAGCCATCGGGAAGCAAGTCGGCCAGCGCACCGGACTCAAGGCACTGAAATCGACCCGGCCACACAGCAGTTGACACTCCCGCGGAAAAATCCTCCAAACTCCAGAAACGTGGCTTCCAGCACCGGAGCGTAGCGATCGCTGTGCCAGCATTGACGCTCTGGTGTTCACCGGCTAGCGCGGGCTCAGGCAGATCAATTTCACCGTCTTCGTCACAATACACCATTCCTCCGGGTTTGGTGCAGCTCGACCAGTCCGCTCCGGAAATGGACAGTGGCGCAGCAAGCTCCTGTGCCTGGCGTTGGATAACGCCCAGAGCGTCCGGCACCTGAGGTGCAACAACACAGGGTACGCCGGGTTTCACTATTCCGGCTTTTTCAAACGCTATCTCCGAGACGGTATCACCCAAAAAGGCCATATGATCCATCGACACGGGAGTAATTGTGGTCACCACCGGATTATCAAGTATATTCGTGGAATCAAACCGACCACCGAGGCCGGTTTCGAGCAGCAGAAGATCCGCAGGGGTTCGCGAGAAGGCGAGAAAAGCAGCGACCGTCGTGATTTCGAAAAATGTCACCGGCGCGCCGGCGTTCGCGGTCTCGCATTCTTCCAGAGCTGACAGCAATGCATCTTCACCGATAGTGCTGCCATTCAGCACGATACGCTCGTTGAAACGTAACAGATGCGGCGAGGTATAAACATGGACCCGCAACCCCGCCGCATGAGCGATTGCCCTCATGAATGCGATGGTGGACCCTTTACCGTTCGTACCGGCAACGTGGATCACTGGGGGAAGCGACTTTTCTGGGCTGCCAACAGATGCAAGCAGGCGTCGAGTCCGTTCGAGTCCAAGATCGATAAGTTTTGGGTGAAGCGCCGTTACCCGTTTTAGGGCAGTATCAATCGGTCGCGGGCGCCTCTCGAACATTTCTTCCACCCGCGACGGGATCGCGCTCTTAGTTGGTCGACCCAATGTCTGCGCCCGATACCTTGCAAAATAGTAGATCAATAATGCGACCAAGCGTCGCGGCAAGTTCTTGCCGGGCCACCACCATGTCGATCATACCATGCTCTAGGAGATATTCAGCGCGCTGAAAGCCTTCGGGAAGTTTCTCGCGGATCGTCTCCTCGATTACCCGCGCACCGGCAAAGCCAACGATTGCCCCCGGTTCTGCCAGCGCTATATCTCCAAGCATGGCAAACGACGCCGACACTCCACCGGTGGTTGGGTCAGCAAGCAAAACTATATAGGGTAGTCTCGCCTCTTTGACCTGCTGCACCGCGATGGTTGTGCGCGGCATCTGCATTAGCGACAGGATTCCCTCCTGCATTCGTGCCCCTCCAGATGAGGGAACCACAACAAATGCTGCTTCCTGCAACACGGCGAGCTGGGCACCGGCAACGATGCCATTTCCCACGGTGATACCCATAGACCCACCCATGAAAGAGAAATCGAAGGCTGCGACGACGGTCTTATGACCACCTATTTCGCCATGGGCAACGATAATCGCATCGGTACGCCCGGTAGCGGAGCGTGTATCCTTTAAACGGTCAGAATATCTTTTACGATCCCTAAATTTCAGTGGATCGGTGACATTTCCCGGCAGATCAATCTCTGTGAATTCACCGCCGTCAAACAACATTTCCAGCCTCTTGCGCGCACCGAGGCGCATGTGGTGCCCACAATTTTTACAGACGTTCAGGTTCTCTTCCAGATCGCGGTGAAACAGCATTTGTTCGCAGGACGGGCATTGCACCCACAGGTTTTCGGGAACATCTGACTTCACGCCTACCAGCGAACGAATCTTCGGCCGGACGTAGTTGTTGATCCAGTTCATCCCGCAGCTCCCGACCGGGCCGAACGTACCGCAACGGCAAGATCCGAAACAAAACTTAGGGTGTCGGTGACGGTTCTGGGATCGGGGATCCCATCATCTCCCAGAGCATTCGCGATCGTTTCGACGATAGCGGTCCCTACGACGGCCGCATCTGCAACGGCAGCAACTTCCGCCGCCTGTTCCGGTGTCCGGATTCCAAACCCGACCGCGACCGGGAGATCGGTCTGAGCCTTTATCCGGCCGACGTTGGACGCGATGTCGCTACTGGCCGCGGAGCTGGTTCCGGTAATTCCTCTCACAGACACATAGTATACAAACCCAGAAGCGTTTTCGACGAGGGTGGCTATTCGCGGGTCAGTCGAGGTCGGCGCGATCAGTCGGACGATATCGACGCCCGCTGACACTGCAAGTGGTCGGAACTCTTCCTCTTCCTCCGGCGGCAGGTCAACAATGATCAGGCCATCCACCCCGGCAGCGGCAGCATCTTTCGCAAACTTGTCGCGAGGGTAGGCGTGGATCGGGTTGTAATATCCCATCAGGACGATTGGGGTCTCGTTATCGGCTTCTCGGAAATCCGCAACCATTGACAGGGTCTTCTTAATATTATGGCCGTTGGCCAACGACCGGCCGGAAGCGAGTTCTATCGACGGACCATCCGCCATAGGGTCAGTGAACGGCATGCCTAGTTCGATGATGTCTGCGCCAGCAGTTGGAAGGCCCGCAAGTATCTCAGCCGAAACGTCGCCGTCTGGGTCACCAGCGGTGATGAAAGTTACCAACCCACCGCGATTCTCGCCTCGCAGAGCGGCGAAGCACACGTCGAGCCGGCTCACAGCGTTACATCCAGCGCTTCGGCAACCGAAAATACGTCCTTATCCCCGCGCCCGCACATGTTCATGACGATTACATGATCCGAGGGTAGAGACGGCGCGATTTTCATCACATGCGCCAACGCATGGGAAGGCTCCAGCGCAGGGATAATACCTTCGAGCCGACTACACAGCTGGAATGCCTCCAGTGCTTCAGCGTCCGTGACAGACACATATTCAACCCGCCCCACATCTTTTAACCAAGCATGTTCCGGACCGATACCGGGGTAATCGAGCCCCGCTGAAATCGAATGTGCCTCAATGATCTGGCCATCATCGTCCTGCAATAGATAAGTCCGGTTGCCATGCAGAACTCCGGGTTTTCCTGCCGCCAGAGACGCCGCATGTCGGCCTGTTTCAATACCATCTCCGGCAGCTTCAACACCGATAATCTGAATGTCGTCATCATCTAGGAAAGGATGAAACAGACCCATAGCGTTGGATCCACCACCGATGCAAGCAACCAGACAATCTGGCAGGCGCCCCTCAGCCCTCATAATCTGTTCTCGGGTCTCAATGCCAATAACGGACTGAAAATCTCGCACCATCGCGGGATAGGGATGCGGACCAGCCACCGTACCTATTACGTAAAAAGTATCGTCAACATTTGCAACCCAGTCACGCAGTGCACCGTTCATAGCATCCTTGAGAGTGGAAGACCCTGTTTTAACTGGGACCACGTCAGCCCCAAGAAGTTTCATCCGGAACACATTGGGCGCCTGACGTTCTATATCGACCGCACCCATATAAACAACGCAAGGGATTCCAAACAACGCGCAGACAGTAGCGGTAGCGACCCCATGCTGGCCAGCACCAGTCTCCGCGATCACTCGGGTCATACCCATACGCCGCGCCAGCAAAACCTGTCCAAGCGTATTGTTGATCTTGTGGGCACCCGTGTGGTTCAGTTCGTCGCGCTTGAAATAAACCTTCGCACCGCCGCAGTGTTCGGTAATCCGCGAAGCAAAATAGAGCGGGCTGGGACGGCCTACATAATGTTTGAGCAGCTCGTCAAATTCTGACCTAAACGACGGATCGTCCTTTGCTTTTTCATAGGCCCTTTCAACGTCAAGAAGCAGCGGCATCAGGGTTTCGGCCACGTACCGCCCCCCGAAAATACCAAAATGGCCATCTTCGTCGGGACCGGCGCGGTATGTGTTGAAAGAATCTGTCATAGCATTCCCGAAATATTTAACGCAATGGCGCACGAACGCACAGCTTTTATCACACGCTTTTTACGGCTTTCAAAAACGCCCTTATGAGGGCCGGATCCTTCACCCCAGGGGTGCGTTCAACCCCGGACGAAACATCAACCGCAGTTGCCCCGCCAATCCGGATCGCATTAGCCACATTATCGGGATTGAGACCACCGGACAGCATCCAGGGTAGCGGCCAATCGCAACCAGCGAGAATAGCCCAGTCGAACGAAACGGCGTTACCGCCCGGCAGCGCATTCTTCATTCCCACGGGTGTCTTGGCATCGAACAAAAGCATGTCCGCCACATCCAAATAGTCCGCTGCCGATGCAAGGTCTGCGGCTTCCGAAACCTTGATCGCTTTTATCGCGAGGCGACCTGTACGTTGTTTTATCGCGGCCACTCGTTCCGGCGTTTCACTGCCATGCAGTTGAAACATCGAAATATCAGGAATCGCCCCGATAGCGTCCACTAGGGCATCGTCGGGATCCACTGTGAGAGCCACTGCTTCCATGTGTTCCGGCACCAGAGATGCCAGCGCGGCGGCTTGGACAGGCGTTACGTTTCGGGGCGAACGTGAAAAGAATACGAGACCGACATGGGTAGCAGCACCTTCGACCGCAGCATCAATTGCTTCCCGGCCGGTGACCCCACATATTTTCGACGCGACCTTCACTTGGCAGCCGAAATTTCGTCCGCAATGCGCCGCGCGGCACCTACCGGATCTTGAGCGCGGGTGATTGGCCGCCCGATGACAAGATGATCCGCCCCCGCGGCAACCGCTTCACCCGGTGTCATGACACGTTTCTGATCGTCGGCAACGGCCCAATCGGGACGGACCCCCGGGACGATTAGGGCAAATTTATCGCCGATTTCGCCACGCAGAATGGCAGCTTCTTTAGGAGAGCAAACTACCCCGTCGATACCGGACGCCTCCGCTAGACGGGCTAGCCGCAGCACTTGTGCGGTCGCTGGAACATTCTGTCCTACCGCGACGAGGTCCCCGTCATCGAGGCTAGTCAATACGGTAACGGCGACGATTTTCGGAGCTTTCGCGCCTAATTCGGCGGCGGTAACAGCAGCAGCTCTCAGCATCTCAGGGCCGCCAGACGCATGCACTGTCAGAATTGCGCAGCCGAGCCTTTGGGTAGCCCGGATCGCGCCGGCAACGGTGTTGGGGATGTCATGATACTTTAGATCGAGAAATATCTTGTGGCCGAGCGCCGCCACTTGACCCACACCAGCCGGGCCGTGGGCCGTAAAGAATTCCTTGCCCAGCTTTATCGCGCCAACTTCGCCCGAAAGCAGGTCCGCCAACAACAGCGCATCGTCCAGCTTGGGCGTGTCGAGTGCGCAGAAAATCCGATCTATTGGAGAAATGTCGATCATGCCCGCTTAATAGATCATTATCGATGCCGGCGAAAGCGAAGCTGACGCGGCTAAGCCGGAAAAATGATAGCCTTACCGAGAATCATCTAATCTTCGATCAGCGCGACACGGGAAGGCCCGGTTTGAGATCCGGGTGCCGACAACGTAGCCCCGGATGACGGTTTTGCCTCAGGCTCGGCCGGCGGCAAGCGGCCGAGTTCATCCAATTTTCGTTCGAGCTTACGTATTTGGCTCTCAGCTATCCGCGCGCGACGCCACCAAGTCATGGTCGAAATCCATCCGATTCCCAGACCGGCCAGCACGCCCACCGCGAGAAACATCAGCACCCACACCGAAGCCGACAGCTCGACCCTTCCGCTGATGGGCCAGAATTCAAGCGCTAACACCTGCCGGTTTTCTACCGCGAAAACGCCCATAAAAATGGAGCAGGGGATAAATACGATTATGCCGATCATCAAGCGCATTCTAACTAAGATTTCCCGTCCCCGCCCGGGTAACGCCGACAGGACCTGACGGACAAGACCGCGCCGACACGCCCGCGTATCAATCTATTTACGGCCGTTCAGGCGGTCACGAAGATCCTTGCCGGATTTAAAAAACGGCACAAACTTTTTTGCGACACTCACCGATTCTCCAGTGCGCGGGTTACGCCCTGTCCGCGCTTCACGCGTTTTGACGGAAAACGCTCCGAAACCACGAAGTTCGACCCTATCCCCACGCGCCAGAGCCGACGATATTTCCTCGAAAATTGTGAAAACGATCCGTTCCACATCCCGTTGGTAGAGATGCGGATTCTCTTCCGCCAATCTCACAATCAGTTCAGATTTTGTCATTTTTTTGGCATCCCCCATGAAAACCGGAGAAGATTAACTCCGTGTTTACCAGCATCCCATTCTGCAGGTTACCTGACTTTTTTCGAAAACGACTTCCAAAGGTCCGACCCCAAACCTTGTCAGCTTCCTTGTATCATTGCTATTGAGGTTGCCAGAGGGAAATTAGCCCGTCAAGTGTAAGTCGTTCAGACAAAAACGTTTTTCGCACCAAACTATCGAGTTGAAGAAGTAGGCTGCGACCTTCGGGTTGTATACGTACAGTCCGGATTTTGACGTCTGCGGGCAACTTTTTGTTCTCCACTAGCCAAGCCTTAGCATCCTCTTCCCCACCGATTTGATCAACCAGACCCACCCGCAGCGCTTGTACCCCTGTAAACACGCGGCCGTCCGAAAATTTGGCGGCATCGGCTTCAGTCAAATAACGGCGTCGAATCACCATTTCCTGGAACATGCTATACATCTCTGCAACCAACGACTGAGTTGCCGCCTCAACCTCTGGTGTAACAGGCTCAAGTGGGGATGGCGCTGCTTTGAGCAATCCGCTTTTGAATGACCGAGCCGAAATACCTACCATTTTTAGGAGTTTGGTAATTTCCGTGGTCTGCAGGATAACCCCTATTGAGCCGGTCAGCGTTCCTTTGCGCGCGAATAGCCGGTCGGTGGCTATCGCCGTCATATATGCTGCAGAGGTCGCTATACTTCCCATCACCGCCACCAAAGGTTTTTCTTCGCCCAGCGCGAGCAGGGCATTGTGAAGAGTCTCGCCTCCCACAACCGTCCCACCGGGACTGTCGATGCAGACGATTACGGCCTTTACAGAATCGTTCTGAGCGAGTTTACGGATTTTGCGAATGCGGGCGGCGTCGTGGACGATAAGACCCCTCACCTCCACCCGAGCAATAAAATTCTCGCCGCCGAGTGGATCGCTGAACCGAGTATAGCCAATTACGGTCGCTCCAACCACCGCTACGATTGTAGCTATACGCCAGAACGTCAAACGACGTTTCAGCCGAAGCCGGTCAACAAGATAGTCAGATTCGAAGGCCATCTCACCTCATGCGCCGGTGGCGTTAATCCGCACTAGGGGTTACGTGAGAGCAATCAGGATTGCTCTTTATCTTCCTGGGCGGCTTCTGTCGTTTCGGCAGGGTGGTCCCCACCCGCTTCCTCTTCCGCGAGCACTTCTTCGGGCCCAGCATCTTCAACCGAGGACCCATCAGCATCTGTGTCGCCTTCTTCCCGGGCTTTATTCAAAGCCGCGCCAAGAATATCACCGAGGCTAGCGCCAGAATCAGATGAACCAAAGTCAGCCATGGCCTTTTTTTCTTCCGCCATCTCATGTGCCTTAACTGAAAGGCTCAGCTTGCGGTCCCGCTTGTCGACGTTGGTAACTCGGGCGTCAACGCGGTCGCCGACGGCATAGCGGTCAGGCCGCTGCTCGCTACGTTCACGGGATAGGTCTGCTCGGCGAATAAAACCCGGGAGAGAACCGGAGACTGTGACTTCTAGGCCTCCCTCGGTAATCGCTGCCACCGTGCAGGTAACAATGTCGCCCTTCGCTATGCCTTCTATGGCAGCGGCCAGAGGATCTTCTGACAGTTGCTTAACGCCAAGGCTGATACGTTCCTTTTCGACATCAATGTCGATGATGCGTGCCGTTATGACCTGACCCTTTTCATATTCCTTGACAGCCTCTTCACCATCCACTTCCCACGACAGGTCCGAAAGGTGAACCATACCGTCGATTTCTCCCTTAAGGCCCACAAATAGACCGAATTCGGTGATGTTTTTTATCTCACCTTCGATATCGCCGCCGACTCCATGCCCGGCCGCAAAAGCATCCCACGGATTATCGTGGCACTGCTTAAGGCCGAGGCTAATACGGCGTTTCTGAGAGTCTACCTCAAGCACCATGATGTCGACTTCTTGGCTGGTAGAGACAATCTTGCCCGGGTGGACGTTCTTCTTGGTCCAACTCATCTCGGATACATGGACTAGGCCCTCCACGCCGGGCTCCAGTTCTACGAACGCACCGTAGTCGGTGATGTTGCTGACACGCCCGCTGAATTTGGTTCCGATCGGATATTTTGCCTCCACGCCTTCCCACGGATCCGCATCCAGCTGCTTCATGCCGAGTGAGATACGCTGGGTTTCAGAATTATAGCGGATTACCTGTACTTTGACTGTCTGACCGATAGATAGGGCCTCAGTAGGGTGGTTAATCCGGCGCCACGCAATATCGGTGACGTGCAGAAGGCCATCAACGCCTCCGAGGTCTACGAATGCGCCGTAATCAGTGATGTTCTTGACCATACCTTCAAGAATTTGACCTTCCTGTAGGTTTGCGAGAAGTTCGTTTCGCTGCTCGGTCCGCGATTCCTCCAGGACAGCGCGACGGGAGACGACTATATTGCCGCGGCGGCGATCCATTTTCAGAATCTGGAACGGTTGTGGGATGCCCATTAGCGGGCCGACGTCTCGGATCGGGCGCACATCAACTTGGCTACCCGGCAGGAAAGCTACTGCGCCGGCAAGATCGACGGTGAAACCACCTTTGACCCGGCCGAAGATCGTGCCGTCTACTCGTTCGGTTTTTTCGAAGGCGACCTCAAGCTGTGTCCAAGCTTCTTCGCGGCGGGCACGCTCTCGACTAAGCACAGCTTCGCCGTTCTTGTTTTCCATACGTTCGAGGTAAACGTCGACGACGTCGCCCACACCGATCTCAGCAGCCTGTCCCGGTACACCGAATTCCTTTAGCGGCACCCGCCCCTCGGACTTCAGCCCAACATCAATCAAAACGTTGTCGCCCTCTATTAAGAGAACGGTGCCTTTAATGACAGAGCCTTCAGCTAGATTCCCATCGGCAAGACTTTCTTCGAGGAGGGTCGCAAAATCTTCTTTGAACGCTGCGCCGGCAGCGGTTGAGGTGTCGGTAGCCATCATAAATCCTAGTTATCCCTTTCTGGGAACATAAACGACGTCCGCGGGACATGAGCCGTAACTGCATCATCCCCGAAAGACCCGATAAACTGCTCCATTTGTCCCACTAGCGGATAAAGGACATTGCCAAGGCGAATACGGCATCAGCGTTTAGATTTGTCGTATCAATGACAGACGCGTCAGCTGCGGGTGCCAGAGGTGCGACGGCGCGGGTTCTATCCCGGTGGTCACGTTCCTTCATATCCTGC
Source organism: Pseudomonadota bacterium (assembly GCA_036339975.1). Classification (GTDB taxonomy): domain Bacteria; phylum Pseudomonadota; class Alphaproteobacteria; order MPNO01; family UBA830; genus UBA830. The sequence continues at coordinate 26,131 of JAYYZV010000083.1, forward strand.
AGAACGCGCGAATGTATACTCTGATAGCCCTTCTCCTGCAACTCTTTTACCCGCCGAGCAGCCCGGACCTCTATATCTGCATCTATAAATAGCTTGTAGCTGGCATGTGGACAGATAACTGTCCCGATATCTCGACCATCTAATACGGCCCCGGGGGCGTCGTTGGGTGGCGTGGTCGCAAAACTGCGCTGCAACTCAACCAAGGCGATACGGACATCCCGATTTTCGGCGACGATGCCGGCTGCCTGTCCCGTAGCTTCATCTCGTAACGCAGGATTCGCAAGATCCGTTTTTGCAAGATTCAGGGCGCGCGCGGCCTGCGCTGCGGACTTTTTGTCTGCAGGGTTCTTCTCATCGTCGATCATGGACAGTCCAACCGCGCGGT
>JAYYZV010000084.1:0-18141 GCA_036339975.1 Pseudomonadota bacterium
AGAAATACCGGGAATTCCGTGCTCTGCATAGTGAGGCAAATTTATGGTTGGTCTATATCCCGACTGTAGGAGGTCGTTCGCTTGGTCGATATCAAAGTAAAATAGTACCTCATCTCCAACCATATAGACTAGAAGCGAGCGGCGCTTCTCGTGGAATTTGTCTGCAGGTATTTAGAGTGGACTATCAAGTTATCTTCATCGGCATAACACCGAAACCGAAGCGACGTACGGTTTGCTATCAATCTAGCCGGGGAATGACGTGCCTATTGTTTTTGTCCAATTCAAGCTCTGTGACGTCGATGGCTTCATCGCATTTTAGGGTACGGTATAGATGGGGAAAAGTTACGCCGTCTCGCGATTTTTCCCATATCAGGGAATCTGTTACGGCACTTGTCGGTACTTTTAGCATTACCAAGCCCTCGACGCCCGTTAGGTGCAAGTCAACGGTCTGGACGATCTGATCTGCGGTGGAGAAATGGATGAACCCGTCCTTCAGGTCGAGTGCAGAACCAAAATATTCCCCCATTTTCAATGCTTCTTGCCAAGTCGTTTTCTGACATAAATGATAGATGTATTCGTGAGCCATATCGCCAGAATAATAAGGTTTTCCCGAACTCTCTAGCCCCCTCTGCGGATGTTTCAGGCTTGTGTTTTATTTTTACCTTCGGTCAGTAAACTCTCTGGAATAAGCAACCGGAAAGGTTGCCTCACAGCGGCGCTCATACGGTTCATAGAAATCGGCGTTTTGTCATCGCAATGGCGCTCAGCTTAGGGGCGTGGCTGTTTGTAGAGAGTTTGGGGATTGTAAACCGTTGAGCGCCGAAAGGACTCCTGCAGTGAAGGAATGAAAAAAGTAGGCTTTGCGCCGGTCCGCCTGCCCTCGCATTCTGGGTCGGTTAGCTGATGAACGGAAAATCTTGCTGATGACGTGGTTATCGTCTTAAAACCCTGTGGATTTTTCCAATTGGTTTTTTTTATGAAATATCCTCCTCCTCCACATTCATCGCCCAGCAAACCTAAATTCACGCCGCCCCCCGGTGCCTGCGATGCGCACGTCCACGTATTTGGCCCTTCCGATGCATTTCCTTATCACCCGAAAACGACCTATACGCCGGTAGATGCACCGAAAGCAAAGCTTAAGGCTCTGCATGGACTCTTGGGGTTCGACCGTTCGGTCATCGTGCAGGCGACTTGTCACGGGACAGACAACGCCGCGACCCTGGATGCCATCGCGTCCTCGAATGGCCGCTGGAAGGGGGTGGCGATCGTTGATGAGTATTTCACGGAAAAGGAATTTGAAGCACTGCACGAAGGCGGTATCCGAGGGATAAGGTTCAGCTTTGCGCGCCATCTTAGCGGTCCGCCGAATTTTGACAGGGTGCATCGGATCGCGGAAAAGATTGAGGGGCTGGGCTGGCACTTGGTAATTTATATTGAGGCGGAGGACATCGTGGAGTTCAACGCCGATCTCCGAAAGTTCAAGTTGCCAGTTGTGTTTGACCACATGGTTAGGGTCAAGGTTGAAGAAGGTTTGGAATCGGAAGCTTTTAAATTGCTGCTTGATTTCATTCGCACGGAAGACGCTTGGGTCAAGATATCTTGCGCCGAAAGACTGTCGCGAATTGGCGCGCCCTATGACGATGTTGTCCCCTTTTCCCAGGCTCTCATCGAGACGAACCCCGAGCGAGTGCTATGGGGAACCGATTGGCCGCATCCTAATCTTTGGGAAGGCATGCCGGATGATGGCAACCTTGTGGAGCTGATACCGCGCTACGCCCCCGACCCGGAGGTGCAGAAGATGCTTCTTGTTGACAATCCGGCTAGGCTCTACGGGTTTAACGACTGATTACGATGAGTTTTAACTCACGGCTTTTCTGATCTTTCAGACAGGCATGGATTGGGTATCCCCGACGCGGGTCGGGATTCCATCATTGAATTCCATGTAACGCCAACGCCACGCATCGCCATCGCTTTCAATATAGCCGGCGGTCTGTCCCGGGAAATGCGCGGGTACGACAATGGTATTACTGTCGGCGACGTTGCCAAGGATGCGTTTGCGACTCTCCGCGGCTTCTTCAGGGTCAGGGCAGAAGCAAGTGCTCCAGTCCGGCTCCACGCATTGGAGAGCATGGTGCATCACATCACCGGTGAAAATTGCATGGTTGTCGTTAGAGACGAAGTTGACGCAGACTTGTCCGGGAGAATGCCCGAAGGCCGGGGTCAGCCATATACCATCCTCGAGTTCGAAATCGGCATCTACCAATTTCGCCTGTCCGGCTTCGACGATGGGTAAGCAGCTGTCTTCCCAGACCGCGGAACGGCGTTCGTCGCGTTCGACCTCGTTCGCGGCTGCCTCCCATGCGTCGTATTCAACCTTGCCGAAGATATAGGTGGCATTAGGAAATGTCGGTACCCATTTCCCGTTGATTAGCCGCGTGTTCCAGCCGCAGTGATCAACATGCAGGTGGGTGCAGAACACGTAGTCTATGTCCTCGAAGCGGAGGCCATGTGCTGCAAATCCATCGAGCCAGGGCTGTTTGGGAAAATCTAGTGCGGGGCCGCGTAGGGGCTTGTTTTCGCCGACACAGGTGTCGATTAGAATGTTGTGTTTGGGAGTGCGGACGACGAAAGTCTGGTAGGTGATGACCAGTAGATCCTGCGCGGCGTCATAGACCTCAGGTGCCATGGTCTTGAGGTGTGCGAGCGCGGTTGCTTTGTCGGCGGTTGGAAACATGATGGTTGGTGCGCGCCACGGACCGTCCCGTTCGATAAAGCTGGATACTAGGATATTTCCGACGTGAAATGGTCGCATGGGGCTCCTCCCTATTTCCGAGCACAGAATACCCGGGCGGATCCAGTCTGGCGATATCCAGAGGATGAGGCTAGCATACCACTCAACTCGGAGGGATAAACAATGGATACAGGTATCGAGGCGGTTCGGGAAATACCGGTCAAGGAAATTACTACCCAGACCGATACCCGCGACATTCTTGCCCACTGCAAGTTTCAGGGGGAAAAGAACAACTTTGATCAAATGGTCATCGTTGATACCGACGCGCATCATATGGAAATTGAATCCTGGCGCGACATTTGCGAATACATTGAGGACGAAGTGCAGCGCCAAATGGCACTCGATCATTTGGTTAATCGGACAGGCAGCCCGCCATACGGATTAAACGGCGACCTTGCGCTCCGCTATCAGGATATCGGTGGACGCGTGCCGCACCAGGCGAAACTGGGTGAGGTAGTCGATGACAGCACTGTCCATCGCGACGTGACGCTGATCCGTCGAGCGATCGATTCATTCCACCTAGATTACATGGTCGTCTTCCCGACGCCCATGCTAAACCTTGGCATGCATCCACAATTCGACATGGAAGCGCTGTTGGGTCGCGCGTACGACAAGTGGTTCTGCGAGAATATCCTGCCCATGGACCCGAAAATGAAGACCATGTTGTTTCTGCCATTCAATGATCCGAAGGCGGCTTTGAAGACGGTAGAGGAACTGGGGGATCATCCCGATGTAGTCGGTTTCATGATTACGTCGGTGCGGCACAAACCAATTCATCACAATGACTACATGCCGCTGTATCGCGCGATTGAGGAGACCGGGAAGCCACTCGGTTTCCACGCCGGCTATAACTGGGCCGATCCGTCGATGGCTCAGATCAATCGGTTTGGGACTATGCACGCCTTATCTTTCGTTTGGTGCAACGTGGTGCACATGAGTAACTGGGTTATGAACGGTCTGCCCGAACGTTTTCCGGGTCTCGACGTGGTCTGGATTGAATCCGGCCTCGCCTGGGTGACGTGGCTAATGCAACGGCTGGATCATACTTACCTGATGCGGTCGTCCGAGGCACCGATGCTCAAAAAACCCCCGAGCGAGTATATGGCCGAAATGTACTACACGTGTCAGCCAATGGAGACCGATCATCGCGAGGCGCTTGAAGTCACGCTGAAGATGATTAATGCCAAGGAACGTCTGCTTTACGCCTCTGATTGGCCACACTGGGATTTCGATGCTCCCAGCGTCATCTGGGATCTGCCAATGTTGGATGATGAGGCCAAGAAAAACATTCTAGGTGAGAACGCCCTGAAGTTGTTCGGTCTGGAGCGGCCGGCCGGGAAGTAACTATCGGGTATCAGTTGTTTGAAGCTGCAAGTTATGGGTGAGAAACTGATGACGTTGTTTCTCAAGGTTGCGTCGACACCTGGCAGTTAGTCTGTTTGAGGGTTATGTTTGTTTTTTGCGCTTTTGGTTCTCCGCGTGGGCGATCCAGAGGCCGGAAGTAAAGATCATCGCGCCGCCGAGCCAGATGAAGATGTCGGGTATTTCGCCGAACAGAAAATAACCGAAGATGGCGACCCAGATCAGCCTAACAAAATCGATCGGCATCACGACATTGGTCGGCGCCTCCTTCAGGGCCTGGTTCAGCAACAGATGACCGGCGGAGCCAAAGACACCGACCATTAATAGCCATCCTAGCTGTCCCCAAGTCGGCCACTCCCAAACAAACAGCGCCGGTATCAGAGAGATAGGAATTAGCAGCAGCACCATGTAGGCCGTTATGGTTAACGCCGAATCCGTGCGACCCAGATCCTTGATAATCATTACCGCGCTACCCCATAGCAAAGCTGCCCCGACGGCGAGCAGGGCGCCGACATTCACTGCCTCGAAACCAGGGCGCAGGATAACCACCGTACCGGCGAAGCCGATGAAGATTGCGAGCCATCGCCCTAATCCGACGGCCTCCTTAAAGATGAATATAGCAAGAACAGTCGCGAAGATTGGTGCCGAGAACGTGAGTGCTGCGACCTCGGCCAACGGCGTGATTGATAGCGCGTAGAAGAACATCACCATGGAGACAAAATTGATTAAGACCCGGAATGCATGTGTACCGATCCTGTTAGTTTTTAATGGGGTCAAGCCGCGACGCAAAAATAGGGGCATCAGTGCGATAAGGCCGAATAGATTGCGAAAGAATACGATTATGAAGGTATCGACGTCGCCGCTAACATGCTTAATCGTTGTATGCATGCCGGAAAACGCGAGAGTCGATGCCACCATGAGCGCAATGCCACGGAGGCGTCCGTATTGCGGGTCGTTGAGAAACGCCTGAAATGCCAAGCGCGTCAGCCGTATTGGCTCAGCACATGCCGCTGTAGCGCATGTTTGAGGATTTCCTCAGGGCCTTCCGTTATCATGAATGAGCGAGCGTCCCGCCAAAGCTTCTCGATCGGGAGATCGGTGGTCAGGCCAACACCACCATGCATTTGCATGCACCGGTCTGTCGCCTCAAAGGCTTTTCGATCACCAATGTATTTGCACATGTAGGACTCCCAACGGATATCGTCTCCGGCATCATATTTAGATGCGGCCGAATAAATCATTAGTCGCATCTGATGCAGATCAGCGAAGGTGTCGACGAGCATCCACTGGATAGATTGGCGGTCGGCGAGTGGCTTGCCGAATGTCACTCGGTCTTTTGCATAAGAGGCACCAAGTTCGAGGCAGCGTTCCATTGTCCCAATGCCAATCGCGCCGTGGCGAATTCGCCCGGCCGTGATCCAGGTCTGGGCCATACGGAAACCATCACCTTCATTTCCCATTAGGTTACTTACCGGTACTCGGACATCGTCAAACGCCATTTCGCACGGCTGGTCATCCATCATTGTTTGTTGCTTTCGTAGGACTTTAACGCCGGGGGTATCGGCATCAACGATGATGCATGATATGCCGCCGCGGGTTCCCTTTTCCGGATCTGTAACGCAAATCACCTGAAAAAAATCGGCTGTATCGGCGCCAGTGATAAAACGCTTATTGCCGTTTATCACATATTCGTCGCCATCTCGGATGGCGGTTGTTTTCATGCCGGCAGGGTCGCCCCCGGCATCTGGTTCGGTTTGGGCGAAACCAGGCTTTAATTTTCCGGAAATACAAGGTTTGAGGTATTTCTCGGTCTGCTCGTCGTTTGCAAATTCGGCGAGAAGGGGACTGACATCAGGCCCAAAAATCCATTTTTTGCGTCGCGGAAAGGCGATCGTCCGGCCCGTTTCTTCCCAAATGACGGCCCGTGCCAACAATCCCATGCCGAGCCCGCCAAGCCTTTCCGGGACGTCGACGCCCCAGATCCCCAGTTCTTGGGCACGGGTTTCCAGCTTTTCTCGAATCTCCGGAACCATTTCGGGTCCCTCGTAGGCTTCTCGTTCGATTGGGATAACTTCATTATCGATAAATCGCCGAAGGGTTTCTTTAAGCATCCGCAGTTCTTCGGGAAGCTGATATTCCATTGTATGTCTCAATTAATTTTGAATTCGGGGATGATGGCGGATCGTTTTACTAGTGTCCAATCGTGCACATATACTTTTACGGTCCTCAGCGAAACCGTATGATCATTGTGCATAAATTAGATACGAGGAGCGACGCGATGGGGATGGTAATTGATGGTGAATGGATTGATGATGATGAAAAATACCGAAATCCGACCGGGGGTGCGTTTGTGCGCGCTGAGTCGGTTTGGCGAGACAGAATTACTGCAGATGGATCCTCCGGTTTTAAGGCGGAAACCGGCCGGTATCACCTGTTTCTCGCGCCATCGTGTCCGTGGGCCCATCGGACACAAATTATCCGTCGTTTGAAGGGGTTGGAGAATGCAATTTCCGCAACTTTGTCGGATAAACCGCGCATACGTAGCTGGGCTTATACGGAGGGAATTGACGACATTCAACCTGACGACAGCGGGATCCTTGAACTTCACGAGGTTTATATTAAGGCAGATCCAAATTATACGGGGCGTGTGACTGTGCCAACTTTGTGGGATCGCGAGAAAGAGACAATCGTAAACAACGAATCCTCGGAAATTATTCGAATGCTTAACACCGAATTTGATGAGTGGGCTCAAAATTATCTGCCGGACCTGTACCCGTAATAATATCGCGCCCGGATCGACGAGTTAAACGACCGTATTTACGAGACCGTCAATAATGGCGTCTATCGCTGCGGTTTTGCGAAAACTCAGGAATCTTATGAAGAATATATCGGCCCCATGTTCGAGACTTTTGATTACCTCGAAGAGATTCTGGCGAACCAGCGTTATCTAGTAACGGACTATCCAACCGAAGCTGATTGGCGCTTATTCGTCACCTTGATCCGCTTTGATTTTGTTTATTTCAGCCACTTTAAATGCAATATCCGCCGTATTCAGGATTATTCAAATCTCTGGAATTACACGCTCGAACTCTACCAGCTGCCCGGCTTGGCGGAGGTTATAGACATTCCCGGGATTAAGAGAGGCTATTATGGCGGGCAGTCTAATGTAAACCCGACTGGGGTCGTTCCCCTTGGCCCAGTTATCGACCTTACCGCACAGCACACCCGTGCGCAGGTGGCGAATGCGGCTTAAGCCCGATATCAGTCGAATATTGTTATTCTTTGGCTTCGTCGGAGGTAGGAGAGCGTATAGTTCTTTAAGGCACTCGGTTACCTCATGACTGGGTAACCGGGGGATCAATGGCAACCGCCTTGACCATGGCGAAGACCCTACGTCCGGGGGCGATCTTTAGGTCCAAAACGGATTTTTGGGTAATCTGCGACCAAATGATGGTGCCGCCAACATCGATTGAGATATCCATCTGCGGCTGATTGTTATTGGAGACGGAGGTCACGGTGCCTTCAAAAATATTAAGCACACTTACGTTTTCCGGCTTCTTCAGGGCCAAGCTGACGTCGCGGGCCCGGACGTGCAAACGCAGGGACCCGCCAGTTTGTAGCCCCGTGATGGGTACCAAGAACTCTCCGCCTTTAAAGGTGACGGTTGCAATACCGAATGTATCGTCGGTAGCTGTAACCCGTACCGGGATCACCGTGCCAGCATCGCCGGTATCGGTAATACGGACGAGATCGGGCCGGTTCATTACCTCTTCAACCGCGCCAACTGCCGCGACGGCCCCATCGGCCAGTAATACCATTGTGTCGGCTAGCTTTAGCACTTCATTCACCGAATGGCTGACATAGACGATGGGCAGTCGGAACTCCTCTTGTACCTGGACGATAAATGGAATGATCTCTGCCTTTAGCGTTTCGTCGAGAGAGGCGAGCGGTTCGTCCATCAGTAGGACGCGAGGACCGGACAACAGAGCTCGGCCGATTGCGACGCGTTGGCATTCACCGCCAGAAAGAAGGTGAGTGCGTCTGTCCAAAAGCGGCGCGATCGCGAGTACGTCGACTACGTCGTCGAAAGTGGGTGAAAAATCCCCGCCGCCGCGTCGGCGGTGGCCGTAATCTAGATTGCGCCGTACGCTCATGTGAGGGAACAGACGTGCGTCCTGAAAAACGTATCCGACACGGCGTTGATGTGCCGGTATGTCAATGTTCCGGGCATTGTCGAATACTGTGTGTTCACCAATTATTATTCGCCCGATTTGCGGGCGAATAAGGCCTGCAATCATTTGCACGATACTGGTTTTTCCGGCGCCGGATTTCCCGAAAAGGGCGGTTGTCGAGCCTGAAGAGTCAAACTGAGCATTTACAGTGAAAGCCCCTAGGCTTGTGCGGAGGTCTACGGAGAGGCTCATGCGCCGGAGATCCGTCTGCGAATCCGGCGAGCCATAACCTCTGCTGCAAACATCGCAACGAAAGCGACGATCAACGACAGGATTACAAGTCGGATAGCGCCAGGTTCTTCTCCTGGTATTTGTGACAGGGTATAGAGGGAGATTGGAAGCGTCGTGGTCTCGCCCGGTATGGCGGAGACGAAAGTGATGGTGGCGCCGAATTCCCCTAGTGCCCGGGCGAAAGCAAGGATCATACCAACGACAATGCCGCTCCCGGTAAGAGGTAGAGTAATCGTGATAAAAACCTCTAGTGGTCGCGCGCCCAATGTGAGGGCTGCCTGTTCCAGACGTGTATCGATGGCCTCTATGGATAGGCGTATCGCTCGCACCATTAGCGGAAATGCCATAACGGCGGCGGCCACGGCTGCTCCTTGCCAGGAAAATGTGACCGAGATGTTAAAGTTTTCGTAAAGCCAGCCTCCGATGTAACCATTGCGGCCGAGCAATAATAGTAGAAGGTACCCCACGACAACGGGTGGCAACACCAACGGAACATGGATTAGCGCGTCAAGCAGTGTCTTCCCCGGAAATTCTAACCTCGCCAGTACCCAGGCAGTTGCGATACCGATTGGCAGGCTGATACCCACAGCCCAGAGTGATACTTTCAGGCTTAGCAAGACGGCATCCAATTCGGCGGGGCTGAGTTCGAACATATCGCCTTAGTCCCGCACAATGAAACCGGCGTTTCGGTATATCGTCTTCGCGGCCGCGGACGCCAACATTGCTAGAAAAGTATTGGTATATGGGTGACCGGAACGGGTGCTGACAGCTTCGTATTTGATCGCTGAGTGAAGGTTGGTTGGAAATGTTTGGAGGATTTTCACCGACGGATCATTCCGGGCATCGGTATGGTAGACGATCCCGAGGGCTGCTTCGCCCCGCTGAACAAGGGCGAGCGCAAGGCGAACATTGTTTGTGTGTACAGTCATGGCTTTAACGTGTTGGGAGATGCCAAGGCTATCAAGGACTTCCTGTGCGTATTGTCCGGCTGGGACGTGTCGTGGGTCACCGAGAACGAGGTGTCCACGGTTTGCCAGAATTGCCGGGATTTCTGATAAAAGACTTTTGGTCTTGAGTGGTTTTGCGTTGGCTGGTGCAATCAGAACCAACCTATTTTTGAGAATGGTTTTTCGGGTTATAGGATTGGCTATTTTATTTTGAATCAGGCGGTTGATCCATTTGGGATTTGCGGAGATGTAGACGTCTGCCGGGGCTCCAGCAGTGATTTGGCGGGAAAGGGCGCCGCTTGAGCCGTGTACGACACGGAGTTTAATGCTCCCCCCTTGATTTGACCAAAGAGATTGGATTTCGGCCATTAATGGGAGCGTGCTCGTTGCGGCGTAAATTGTGAGGGGTTGGGCGGTAGATAAAGTTGGCGATCCGAGTTGGATTAAGGCTAGCGAGAAAATTATAAAGCGCATCCCCGTTATATACCACCGTATATAACGGTTTGACAGCACCTCTATTTATCCAATTCCGCAGCTTGTTCCATCAGGCTATCTAGTTTTTCCTCTATTACGCCGGGGTCGAGGTCGCGAGTAATAAAAACTACTCGGGTCCGGTGGTCGTCATCGGGCCATCCCGCCAATTCTGCTGGATCGTGAAACATATGTTGTACGCCGTGTACAGCAATTGGTTTTTCGCGCCCGGAAATATTCAGAATTCCCTTGATGCGAAGTAGTTTTTCTCCATGCTGACCAATTAGAATACGAACCCAGGCGACGAAGGCCTCCCAGTCAATCGGTTCATCCCGTGTCACGCAAAATGCCGCTATGGAGTCGTCGTGGCGGTTAACGTCGTTTTGGTGATGGTGGTGTTCGTGGTCGTGTCCGAGACCGTTTTGCTTCAGATAGGCTTCTTCGCGCAGCCAGCGCTGAACGTCTATCGTTTTGGTTTTCGGGTCATATAGACCGGCATCGAACAACTTTTCTGGCGGAATACACCCCTTGATCGCTATCTCTTTAGGAGCCCCGGGATTTAGGGTGCCGAGTCGGTTTTTTAACTCCTCCAACGCATCCGGTTCTACCAAGTCAGATTTCGTTATCACGATGCGGTCAGCAACGGCTGCTTGTTTGACCGACTCGACATGACGATTTAGCTGGTTCGTCGCGTTGACCGCGTCTACGCTTGTGATGATACCATCGAGAGCAAAACGATCGGACAGCATCGGTGCGGTCATTAGGGTATGAATAATTGGCGCGGGATCAGCAAGGCCGGTCGTTTCTATCAGCACCCGACGGAAGTGGGGTACTTCCTCTCGCGCTCGTTTAATAAATAGATCGGATAGGGCGTTTACTAAGTCCCCCTGTACGGTGCAGCAAAGACAGCCGGCGTTTAGTAGTACCGTGTTTTCGTCAATGCGCTCCACGAGTTGATGGTCAAGGCCAATTTCACCAAACTCGTTGATCAGTACGGCGGTCTCAACCATGTCTGGGTGTTTGACTAGCTCGTTTAGTAGGGTTGTCTTGCCGCTGCCGAGAAACCCGGTCAGGAGAGAAACCTGAACTGGCTCAATGTTTGGCTCGGCTTCTTCTTGCTCAGTCATTTCCATTAAGACGGTTAAAGCCCTGCTGAAGGTCTTCGATAAGGTCGTCCGGATCTTCCAGACCGGCATGGATGCGTATCAGTTGGCCTTCGTGCTCCCACTTGGTAGCCGTTCGGTTGCCTCTAGGGTTGGCGGGCATGATTAGGCTCTCGAAGCCACCCCAGCTCGCGCCCATTGCGTATAGCTCCATCCCATCGAGCATTGAATCAATACGCGGCTTGTCAAATTCGTTTTTCAGGACGAAGGAGAATAGGCCGCTTGCACCGGTGAAATCGCGGTTCCATATCTCGTGACCGGGGTTGTCCGGCAAGGCTGGATGAAAGACGCGTTCCACCTCCGGCCGTTCCTGTAGCCAGCTCGCCAATGTGATTCCGGTTTCCATATGCCGTTTTAGGCGGACGGGCAGTGTGCGTAGCCCCCGAAGTGCGAGATAGACGTCGTCGGGTCCTGAATTTGCACCCATTACGGCGGCGGAGGGACGTACCTTATCCCATTGTTCCTCTGTCGTGGTGATTAACCCCATCATCACATCCGAATGACCGACGATGTATTTGGTGGCGGCCATTGCACATACGTCTACACCGTGTTCGAAGGGCTTGAAGTAAATCCCAGCCGACCAGGTATCATCCATGATGACAACACAGCCACGCTCGTGAGCTTCTGCGGCTATAGCGGGAATATCCTGCATTTCGAAAGTTTGAGATCCGGGCGCTTCGACGTAGACGATTTTGGTATTATCCCGAATTAAGTCCTTAATACCTGCGCCGATGTTAGGATCGTAATACGTCGTCTCAACGCCGAAACGGCCGATGACGTTGTCGCAAAAATTGCGGGCCGGGCCGTAAACGCAATCGACCATCAAAATATGATCGCCCTGTTCAAGATACGCGAGCATGGCTGCATTAATCGCAGCGAGCCCCGATGCAACGGCGACGGAGCGGTAGCCCCCCGAGACTGCGGCAAAGGCTTCTTCCAGAGCATCGTGGGTCGGCGTGCCGTGGCGGCCATAGGTATAAACCCCCGGCTCCCAGCGGTTATTCCGTCTGCGTTCCATTTCGGCGACAGATCCCCAGGCTATCGTGGATGCGTGGTAGACTGGTGGGTTGATTATCCCGTGATTGGCATCGGGGTCGCGTCCTTTATGGACGATCTTGGTGTCTTCTTTCATGGCTCTCGAAACGCTGTGGAAATTGGAAAGCACACCATATAGGCGGAGGGATCAGGATGCTACCGGTGTATCCGCACGACCGCCCCATTCGGTCCAAGACCCATCATAGACTGCGACATCGTTTCGTCCCGTTAGGTGCAGGCCGAGGGCCAGTACACAGGCAGTGATCCCCGACCCACAAGTGGTAACAACCGGACGGGTGTCAGCTATGCCGGCCCCGTCAAGGTATGCCTTAATATCTTTCGGCGATTTTATCGTCCCGATTTCGGGGTCAATCAGTTCATTAAAAGGCAGATTATTGCTCTCGGGAATGTGGCCGGAGCGGCACCCGGGTCGTGGTTCCGGCTCGCTTCCATTGAAACGACCTGCGGCACGCGCATCGAGTATTTGCTCGTCTCTACTAGCTACATTTTTCCAGACCTGCTCCAATGTGCGGAACATGTCGGGATTGAAGCTTGCTGCAAACGCCGTTTCCGGAATATCAGGGGCGTCCGTGGTCAGGGGGCGGTTTTCGGCAACCCACTTGTCCTGTCCACCATTCAGTATCGAAACCGTGTAGTGACCGAAGGCCCGTAAGGACCACCATACACGCGGCGCGGTCATCATCTTCGTATTGTCGTAGACTACGACGTGATATTCGCTGCCGATGCCAATCTCTTTCATGTGTCCTTCGAACGTCACTTCGTCCGGCATCATGTGCGGCAGGTGGCTGGTGGGGTCGGCAATAGCGTCGATATCCCAAAAGACCGCACCTGCGATATGCCCCTCCGTGTAATTATCGATCCCGGTTCGGCCTACTGTAGGTAAATACCATGTAGCATCGACGACACGAATATCGTCACGGCCGAGATTGTTTGCCAGCCAGTCGGTTTCAACGAGAGTTGGAATGGCCTCATTCATCGGCTGTTCTTCCTTTAATTATTTACCGTACACATTTATCCGTCCGTATAGGTCTCGGTCTTTGAAATTGGGCGGGCGAAAACGTGCTTTTTTCTCCAACTCAACCAGTGGTATACGGACGTTGGCCATGGCAATGCAGGCGATACAGTTTTCGAACATTTGAAGATCGCCATCATCGAGTGTGAAACCTTTTATTAAATGTTTTCATGTAAAGAGTTTCGAAAATTCTACCAGTAGCGACCTGTACTGCCGATTATTGAATTTACCAATCCGATCAGTAGATTAATGGTTACCATGATACGGATTTGATTGAGATTGGCGCCCGCAGATGGGAGATCGCTGTCGGCGAGCGCCGAGCGAAACCGCTTATATGGCGCAAACCAAAGATGTCGGTAGATCGCGATCATGATTAGGCCAAGGCCGTGCATGACATGGCCATGGATCGGCAAGGCTGAAAACCCGCCCCAGACATTGTAAACCATCCAGTAGCCGGTTAGCGGGAGGATGATAACGGCAATCCACACCCACGGGAAGAATTTGGCGAATACGCGGCCCCAAAGTGGCGCGCGGATTGGTGGTTCCAGCTCTCCCGCGGCAAGTCGCAGAACCATGATAGCGAAAAACATGCCACCGACCCAGACAAGGGCGGCCGTCAGATGAAGGGCAAGGGCAAACGTGATCATTCGGGGGCCTCGCTTGATCGGGAGCAGGGTGTGCATTAGGTTTCGGCCACATTTTAGTCGTTTCCTCGAGAAAGAAAACTTTATGAAGTTTACCGGCACAAACAACTACGTTGCGACGGATGATCTGATGACCGCCGTCAATGCGGCAATCACCCTCGAACGCCCGCTCTTGATCAAGGGAGAACCCGGTACTGGCAAGACTATGCTGGCCATGGAAGTGGCCGAATCTTTGGATATGCCACTGTATGAATGGCATATCAAATCGACCACCAAGGCAAGCCACGGTTTATACGAATATGATGCAGTTTCCCGTCTTCGGGATTCTCAGCTTGGCGACGACAGGGTGCAGGACATCAATAACTACATCAAGCGTGGCATGCTGTGGGAGGGGTTCGCGTCCGACAAGCAGTCGGTTTTGCTGATCGATGAGATCGACAAGGCAGATATTGAATTTCCCAACGATCTGCTGCGAGAACTCGACCGCATGGAGGTCTATGTTTATGAGACCAAGGACACCGTTAAAGCCGTAAACCGGCCTGTTGTAATCATAACCTCGAACAACGAAAAGGAACTCCCGGATGCGTTCCTGCGGCGTTGTTTTTTTCACTACAATCGTTTTCCGGATGAAGATACGATGGAACAGATCATCGGTGTGCATTTCCCGAAGATCAAAAAGAGGCTTCTCAAAGAGGCGATGGAGGTGTTTTTCGCGATCCGCGATGTCAACGGGATCAAGAAAAAACCGTCGACGTCGGAGCTTCTCGACTGGATTAAGCTTCTTTTGGCTGAGGACATCGACCCAGAGGCATTAAGAGGCGACTCTACAAAAGCCATTCCCCAGTTGCACGGTGCGTTGTTGAAGAACGAACAGGACGTGCATATGTTCGAACGACTTGCCTTTATGTCGCGGCGGCAGAACTCCTGAACTCTGATGTTCGTTCAGTTCTTTTATGACCTCCGGGAAGCGAGAATTCCTGTAACGATCCGGGAATACTTGACGTTTCTTGAGGCGCTGGAAAAGGGTGTTGCGCGGGCAAACATTGACGAATTTTATTACCTTTCGAGAGCCTCTTTAATAAAAGATGAACGCTTCTTTGATACTTTCGATCTGGTGTTTGAGAATTTTTTTAAGGGTGCCATGCACAAGACGGCGGGCTTGCTGGATGATCATATTCCGGAGGACTGGTTGAACGGGCTTACCCGCGAGATATTTTCGGACGAGGAAATTGAGGCCATGTCGTTCGAAGAACTAATGGAGGAACTCGCCAAGCGCTTACAGGAACAGGATAGCGCTCATCATGGCGGTAGTCGTTGGATCGGCACCGGCGGCACATCACCGTTCGGCAATAGTGGACAGAATCCTTCTGGTGTTCGAATTGGTGGCGACGGCGGCGGTAAGAGCGCCGCGAAGATGTGGCAGAGGCGGGATTTTCGTTCGCTGCGCGGCGAAACAGAGTTAGGTACGCGCAATATGAAAATGGCGCTACGGCGGCTACGGCAATTCGTTCGTGAAGGCGCGGAGGACGAGTTTGACCTAGACGAGACGGTCAAATCGACAGCCGACCGGGGTGGCATGCTGGATATACAGATGCGCGCCGAACGCAAGAACAAGGTGAAGGTCTTAACCATGTTCGATATTGGTGGCTCGATGGACAGCTTCATCCGTATTTCTGAAGAGCTGTTTTCCGCTGTTCGAACCGAATTTAAGCACCTTGAATATTATTATTTCCACAATTTCCTATATGAGAGGGTGTGGAGGCAGAACCGGCGCGGCTACAACGAATGGACCCCTACATGGGAAGTCATGAATACCTATGGGCCGGATTGGAAGGCTATTTTCGTGGGTGACGCGACCATGAGCCCATTTGAGATTAGCGAAGTTGGGGGCTCTATCGAGCATTGGAACGAAGAGCCAGGTGAATTGTGGCTTCGACGGTTTCTGGCGACGTATCCAGATGCCGTGTGGTTGAACCCAATACCGCCTGAACGCTGGATGTCAACGCCTAGCATCCGGATGACATATCAGCTTCTCGAAGGCCGGATGTTTCCACTGACGGTTGACGGCTTGGACGCGGCTATGAAACTCCTGCGGCAGGGCCGCCAAGCGTCGTCGCGGTTGCATTGACATAGTAATTTGGAGTTACAGACATGAAGGTTATTCGTACAATCGTTTTAGCAGCAGCGATCGCCACGGCCCTATCGGCACCGGTTAGCGCCCATTCTCACAAGATGAAAGGTGGTATGCACGGAAAGCATGGCGCTCATGGACCGCGCAGCACCGTCGGCATAAAGGTCAAAAAAGTCTGGGCGCGGGCGACGCCCGGAAAAGCCAGAAATGGGGCAGGATACGTGACAGTCGTGAATGCCGGGAAAACGAATGACCGTCTGGTCGACGTGAAAAGTGAGGTAGCTAAGCGTGTCGAAATTCACAGCCACCTGATGGATAACGGCGTGATGCGGATGCGCAAGGTCGAGGGCATCGACTTGCGTGCCGGCGGAAGCGTGGTGATGAAACCTGGTGGGTATCACGTCATGTTTATCGGCTTGTATAAGCCGCTGATAGAGGGGGAAAGCTTTCCCGTCACTTTGGTGTTCCGAAAAGCGGGTGAGGTTAAAGCCTTAGTCAAAATCATGTCGTTCGGCGCGATGGGCGGCGACATAAAACATGACCCGGAAGGTCACGGCAGTCACGGTAGTCACAGTAGTCACAGTAGTCATAAGACGCACTAAGTGGATGGGAAGTGCTCTGAACTGTTAGTACCCCGGGTTAGCTGGGGATATATTGGGCCTCTTGCTCCGAAAAGTAGTGATCCTAATTCATTCGGATTTTGCCCGCGCTGGAATGGAAGGCAAAATGACGTAAAAGACCTAGCCTGCAGGTTTCCCGGGGTTTTCATGCCCGCAGGACGGACACTCCCTCAAGGTTGCGTCGCCATAATATTCCTCAAACACGGGCGGCAGATCCTTGACTATATCCGTTACTTCGACCTCCCGACGGTGCACCTTTGCATCGCATTTCTCACAATACCATTCAAAAGCATCTAATTCACCGGGTTGGCGAATACGCTCAATTACTAGGCCGACTGTATCGGCGGGTCGCTGCGGAGAATGGCGTGTGTGTGCAGGGAGTAAGAGAACTTCGCCTTCGCGAATTGGCATGTCTTTGGGTTTTGCATCCTCGATAATCCTGAGGTTCATGTCGCCCTTCAGTTGGTAAAAAAACTCATCGCCCGGATCGTCGTGATAGTCGGTTCGTATGTTAGGTCCACCGACCACGGTGACCATGAATTCTCCATCTTGCCAGATCTGGGCATTGCCGACCGGCGGCTTAAGGACCTCATCATGGTCTTTGATCCATTTCATCAGATTCAGAGGTAGTCGGGTGGCCATAAACCTTCTCCTTATCTAAGCCTATATGTCACACAAGGCGGTGCATTCCACCTCAATATCAAACTCCCATGGCCACGAGCCGACGGTCACGAATGTCCGAGCCGGCGGGTTTTTTGGAAAAAACTTCCGGTATTCGTCGTTGATCCGGTCGAAATAACCGGAGTTTGAACAGTAGATGTTGACCTTCACCACTTGGTCCATCGATGAGCCAGCGGCCTTGAGCGCGTCGCGGACATTCCTCAGTGACTGACGTGTTTGTCGTGTTATATCACCATTTATCAGCTTTCCGGTCTTGGTGTCGATCGGTGGTAGACCGGATACGAAGACAAAGCCGTTCGCTTTGACAGCAGGTGACAGGGGGACTTTACCCTTTCTGAGGGCTTCGCTCATACCAGGCATGTAAACGCATTCTTTTTTTGACTTGGCTTTGGTCATGGGGCCTCCCAAGGAAAGTGTAAAATCCAAATAGTTTCTATAGATATTAAGAATATTTATGCAACCTTAGTAAGGATAGCATTGGGTGGTATTCTCACCCGCCCGGTTCCGGCTTTTATTTTCCGCGTCCAAAAAAAAGTTTTTGATAGAGATAAATAAAAGAAAATGAAATAAATATTAAAAAAAGCGTAATCGTAAATATATTTCCCACCATCACGGAAAAATTAGACTCTTGGTAAAATAGAGGGAGTATTGAAGACGAAAAAATACCGAACCCAACCGCTCGGTGCCGTGTTTTTGAACAAACAAATACAAAGATCGCAAGTATACCGCCAAGTAAAAAACTGATAGCTGTTGCTTTTGTATATCCATAAACAAGGTAAAATTCTGAAATCCACGGCATA
>JAYYZV010000085.1:0-7605 GCA_036339975.1 Pseudomonadota bacterium
AGAAGGTGTTGACTTGATGCTTGTCACAGACCTGCCAAAAGCGTGAAAAATCTGGATAGTTTGGTACGCCCTCGAATATTAGCGTGGTGGCGCCGTTGGAGAGTGGCCCGTATACGATATAGCTATGTCCTGTGATCCAGCCTACGTCCGCCGTGCACCAATATATTTCGCCATCGTGATAGTCGAAAACATATTTAAATGTGATCGAGGCGTAGACCATATAACCACCGGTGGTATGTAGCACGCCTTTGGGCGTGCCGGTCGAGCCGGAAGTATAAAGAATGAATAGCGGGTCTTCCGCGTTCATTTCCTCAGGTAGGCAGTCGGCTGGCGCATTTGCCATCGCTTCGTGGTACCAGACGTCCCGCCCGTCGAACCAGCTTATGTTGTTGCCGGTCCGCCTCACCACAATGCATTTTTCGATTGACGGGCACTGCTTCAGCGCCTCGTCCACGTTGTCCTTCAGTGGGATGGTGCGGCCGCCGCGCACGCCTTCATCGGCTGTCACGATCACCGAGGAAGCCGAATCGTGAATGCGCCCGGCGATCGAGTCCGGAGAAAACCCGCCGAAGATAACCGAATGGATTGCCCCGACCCGAGCACACGCCAGAACGGCGATCGCGATTTCCGGCACCATCGGTAGGTAAATAGTAACCCGGTCGCCCTTTTTGACGCCGTTTTCTTTAAGTACGTTCGCAAATTTACAAACCTCTTCGTATAAGTCTCGGTAGGTCAGGCTTTTAGAATCCGTTATCTCGTCGCCTTCCCAGATAATGGCGACCTGATCGCCGCGCGTATCGAGGTGCCGGTCAAGGCAGTTGACGGATGCATTAAGCGTGCCGTCATGATACCAGCGGATGTGCACATCATCGTGGGCATAAGACGCGTCTTTGACCTTAGTATAGGGTTGGATCCAGTCTATCCGCTTGCCCTGCTCTCCCCAGAAATTCTCCGGATCTTCAACGGATTGGCGGTACATCTCCTGATATCCGGATTCATCCACTAGAGCGCGTTTTGCCCATTCTGCGGGCACTGGAAAAAGCTCATTATCTGACATTTTTTCCCCTATATCTTGGATCCGTGACGTTCAACGGCCAGTTGCGAGAATTATGTTGGTTTAGGTGGCGCGGGGCAAGGCAGCTTGCGGATAGGATATAAGCAACCAGATCGTTATCATACGTTCTTCGAAAGCAGGTATATTGCCCCGTCCTCAGTAGTTACATCAACCGAGGTTAACGCCTGTCCTGGGCACGGACCCTCCGTACAGACGCCATCGTCAATGTTGAACAGCGCACCATGCATTGAGCACAAAATTTTTTCCTTGTCATAAGACAGAAATGAATCCGGTTTCCAGTCAAGCGGTGCCCCGTAGTGTGGACAGAAATTCCGATAACCGAAGGCTTTTTGACCCCGCCGTATAAGAAAAAACCCCTCTTGGCCGTCGATGTTCTCGAAACCTTTGCTGCCCGGATCGCCAAGTTCGTCAAGGCGACAGAGAAAAACCCGATTGCTCATTTGGGCTTCAGGGTTTTACCCCTGCCATCTTGCACAGCAGTTTCCATTCTGCCTTCGCGACAGGAACGACCGACAGGCGTGACTGCTTCACAAGAGCCAGGTTCCCCAGCCTTGGCTCTGCCTTGATATCGGCAAGTGTGACGGGCGTCTCCACCGGTTCGGTCGCCTTTACATCGACCATGCCAAACCGGCCTAACGCGTCGGTATGATCCGGGTAATGTTCCTTCACCACCTCGACAATCCCGACGATCTGTTTTTCATTGACCGAATGATAGAAAAAGCCCTTATCGCCTTTCTTCATTGCCTTCATGTTGTTGTTGGCTTGATGGTTGCGGACACCATCCCACTCGGCTGTGCCGGCTTTGACCTGATCATCCCACGACCAGGCACTCGGTTCAGACTTGAATAGCCAGTACTGCATCTCGATCACTCCCACAAATATTTATTGGTAATAGAGACCCCAGCCCGTCAATACCCGAACAGCGACCGAATTGAAACGGACTAATCGGCCTCGGTCCGCAGTGGTCGTGCAAGCAGTGCGCCGATCATCTCGTCGATATCCGCATTCTTGTTTAGCACGGCATCAACGGCACTGGAAATTGGCATATCGACCCCTAGTTCTTCAGCCAACCCGATTGCTGCGCTTGCTGTATACACGCCTTCGGCAACCGAATTTCGTTCAGCCAGAACGTCGGCCAACGGTCGGCCCCGTCCGATGTCTAAGCCGAGTGAGTAATTGCGCGACTGGGTACTCGTGCAGGTCAGAACCAGGTCGCCCATGCCCGAAAGACCCATCATGGTCTCCGCTTTGCCCCCCTTCGCGACGCAGAGCCGGGTCAACTCGGCCAAGCCCCGGGTCACCAGTGCGGCGCGGGCATTTTCGCTGAAGCCTCGGCCATCTGAGATGCCGCACGCGATTGCGAGGACGTTTTTTATCGCGCCGCCGACCTGCGCGCCGATCACATCGTCGCTGGAATAGGGGCGAAACCATTCGGAGCTGAGGGTGTATGCTAGTCGCTGGGCCGCGTCGAGGTCGTCGGCCGCAAGCGTCACAGCTGTTGGCAGGCCTGCGGCGACATCCTTAGCGAAAGTTGGGCCCGATAGCGCCATAACCGTATTGCTGGCAAAAAGTGCAGACACAACTTCACTCATAAGGGCCGTAGTGCCCTGTTCGATACCCTTGGAACAAATCACTAGAGGCGTTGTGGGAAAAAGCTGATCCGTCAGAGGTTTTATAGTCCGGCGTAGATGCTGTGCCGGTGTGGCCAGCAATATCGCGTCCGCGTTAACCGCGTCGCTCAGATCGGAGGTGGCGCTAATGTTTGGGTTGAGAGAGACGCCCGGAAGATAAAGTGTGTTTTCCCCGGAGTTTACGATGGCGTCGACGACTTCCGCTTCGTATGCCCATAGTAATACGTCGCATCCCGCGCGTTGTACGGTAAGGGCTAGCGCAGTTCCCCAGGCGCCAGCACCGATGATTCCTATCTTCATGGCGGCGTTATCCATGCACCGGCGTCAGGTTTATGGCGATGGATATACGCACGCCATTTCCGCGATAGGGCCGCACCGCATGAGATAGCCATGATGGGAAAAGAAGCATCAGACCAGGGCGTGGGCGGACAAGTTCGCTGGCGCCAATCGACTGGCCGCCCGGCATCGCAAAGGCTAGATGCGGTGCCAGCATTGCTGGAGCGACGCCACGCGGATCTTGGATCTCAAACTCGCCGCCCTCGACCCGGTCATCTGCTGCGCCGCCGTCGTCGACATAATAGCTAGCCGACCAATATGCGCCGGGATGGGTGTGGAATTCATTCCCATGACCATCTCTATTAACGTTAGCCCAGACGTTGCTGATCCACTTTACCGGGGCCGGTTTACCAATCCTGTCGCATGTCGCCTGCGACGCCAGGTCATGGGCCGCCTTCATGATCTCGTCGAGGGCATCGCCGCCCCACTGATCCATATCCCATCCGGATTGCCAGCCGCCGAGATTGCTGTGCTGTGTGCCCTTATGGCTTTTTTCGTGCTTAAGGATGATACGTTTGAGTTTGGCGTTCAACGCGTCCGCGTTGGGAACCAGAAACTCGATGACGGGTGTCGCGAAGATTGCGCGAAGCGATGCGTTTGTTTCTTTTTGTTGCTGATTGTTCATAAAACGCCGTCAGGTCATCGGGTGGCGTCTGATGAAATCACCAACTGCCGCGTTGTAGTCGTCGATCAAAACATGCAGAACAAAATGCCCACCGGTGGGTAGGATGACTTTCTCGGCGTGACTGATGCCGTCCTCAAGCTGATCGGAAAGATAGCGAGGCGTGACCATATCGTCTTCGGCAACGATCACCAGAACCGGCAAGCTGATGTTTTTCATTCGATCTCGGCGGTCGAAGGCGCAGATAGCGTCGATTCGGCTTTCCATGATTTCGACCGGCTGGTCCGAACCAGCCAAATATTTTTCCATGTCTGCAATCCGGTCCGGATTTTCCGTCACGTATCGCGGTGGTAGTAGCGTCAGGATAGAATGTTTGGCGTATTCGACCGCCCCCAGATTAGATAACACGCCTTTCCGGGCTGCGAAGGCGCGGTTGAAATACTCGTCCTGACCGGGCCAGGTCGCGCTGAGAACCAGCGACGCCAGCCGGTCGGGGTAGTCTTGGGCCACTATCTGGCCCATTGCACCCCCGGTTGAATGACCTACCCAATGGGCCCGTTCAACACTCAGCGCATCCATCAGCCTAATGGCGTCGGATGCCATCTGATCCACTGAGTAGTTGATCAGGGAATGGGTGCTTTGTCCGCATCCGCGGTGGTCATGAACAATCGTACGGTACTCGCCCGACAACGACTCTACCTGATTGAACCAGATTGCCCCGCCGCCTCCAAGCCCCGGTACAAACATGATTGGTTCTCCGCTCCCCTTTTCCTCGTAATAAATCTCGGCGTCGCCGATATCAGCTTTTGGCAAGGATTATCTCTCCTATTGTTCAGGTGTCATTCATACCCATGGATCGTTCAATTGTAACGACGTCGGTGGGCCTTTCGAATGGATCTGGTGCCAGATCGCCGGGACACCGTTTTCTGCCGATGGTTTCAAAGAAATTTTCTAGGCCGGCGGGAGTGATCACCCACAGCATCACAAGGTCGTCGTTGCCGTCATTATAAATCGCGTGTTTTACGTCGTAGCCCAAAAACGCCGAAGAGCCTGGCACGATATCATGGCGTTCCCCATTAATCATTATATGGCCCTCACCCTTGAAGCAGATCTGCAACTCGACTTGGTCGGCATGGGAATGCTCGCGGACATGTCCGCCGACGGCGATCGTCTGATATCCCATGGACACGTCGCCGAAACGGGTGTTTTCTGGGATCAGCATGGGATCCGCATGACCGTTGGCCGGTATAGGCTGCCAGAAGCTCGGCCCGTCGCCTGGTTGCATCACAACCGCGTGGCCGCGGAATTCTTCTTTACCGCTCATGAGATGTCTCCGACAGTCCTCTTTTGCATACAGTAATAACTATCTTACGATTAACTTCCCGAATTCCAAACTATACGCATTTCTTTCCTGCTCTGATTTTTGGTCGTGTGTGCCTTAGGTGACCGCTTTTCTCAACTCTTCCAGGGGCCACCTCGGGCGTGGTGCGAAGTCCATGTTGTCGGTAAGTCCGCCGCGGAGTCGCTCGATACCTGCCCACGCGATCATCGCTGCGTTGTCGGTGCAGAGCTCGGGTGGCGGGGCGATGAAGCGGAAACCTGTCAGAGCGCAAAGGACCGAGAGTTTTTCTCGTAGCAGACCATTTGCCGCGACGCCACCGGCCACCACTAGTGTCTTGGCACTAGGATGCTGCTCATCAAACGCCGCAATGGCATTTGTGCAACGATCGACGACCGTTTCGGCTACTGCGGCCTGAAATGAGGCTGCTATATCCTGTGCGTCGACGTCGGCTAGAGTGTCCACGCCAGTCTTGAGAAGAGCCTGCCGTACTGATGTTTTTAAGCCCGAAAAAGAAAAATCACAGCCCGGACGTCCCTTCATTGGGCGTGGAAATTCGAAGCGTTGTGGATTGCCGGTAGCCGCCATTTTTTCGATTGCTGGGCCGCCAGGAAAACCTAGCCCCATCATTTTGGAGGATTTGTCGAACGCCTCGCCGATAGCATCGTCCAAGGTCGTGCCCAACTGCTTATATGCGCCGGGCCCTTGGACCGACAACAGCTGGCAGTGCCCACCGGACACCAGTAGCAGCAAGTAGGGAAAGTCTACATTGTTTGATAAACGCACCGTCAATGCGTGTCCCTCGAGGTGGTTGACCGCGATATAGGGTTTGCCTGTTGCCGCCGCGATCGCCTTCGCGGTCGTGGTTCCGACTATGATCCCGCCGATCAGGCCTGGCCCGCCCGTGGCCGCGATACCGTCGATATCAGATAGTGAAAAGTTTGCCTCGGCCAGCGCGCTGCGTATTACGCCATCTAGGATTTGGAGATGCGCGCGCGCCGCGATTTCCGGAACAACGCCTCCAAATACATGGTGTTCTTCGAACTGCGAATAAACGATGTTTGAATGGATTTTGCAGTCGTCGCTAACGACGGCGGCGGCTGTTTCATCACAACTGGTTTCGATACCGAGAACGATCATAAGGTATGCAGCGCCTATAAATGAAAATAGAACGCAGTCAACCTAACCCACCGCTACCTTTAAGTCCACGAAACGGTAAATTCGGATAGAATTCTCACCATGAAACCTTCCCGGATACGGATTGGCACTCGCGGCAGCCCACTCGCCCTATGGCAGGCGAATGAGGTCAAGCGCTGTCTCCAGGATGCTCACCCGGATCTAGCTGAGGGCGCTGCCGTGGAAATCGCCGTAATAAAGACGTCTGGCGACCGCCTACAGCAGGGAACGCTATCGGATGTCGGCGGAAAGGGCCTGTTCACTAGGGAGATCGACGACGCCCTGTTGGAGGGGCGTATCGACATTGCCGTGCATTCTCTAAAAGATGTGCCAACTTGCCTGCCCGGCGGTCTGATAATCGACTGCTTGTTGCCGCGTGCCGACCCCCGCGACGCGCTGATCTCGCAGGGGGCGTCTTCTATTGCGGAACTTCCAGCCGGGACCATTGTCGGGACCGCATCACTGCGGCGGAAGGCGATGCTCTTATACAATCGACCTGATCTGATGGTCGTTCCGCTCCGCGGGAATGTAGATACACGCCTAGAAAAAGTGATTTCCGGTGGTGTCGATGCCACTTTCTTGGCGCTTGCTGGCCTCAAAAGGCTAGGTCGCAATGACGTGCCAGCGACGCCGGTCTCGGTCGACGAAATGTTGCCGGCTGTCTGTCAGGGCATCGTAGGGATTGAACGACGGGAGAATGATGAAAATATTGCTGCCTTACTCTCGCCACTAAACGATGCCGCTGCCTCGGTTCAGGCGCAAGGAGAGCGCGAGTTGCTGGCGGGGCTTGACGGTTCCTGCCGGACCCCGATTGCGGCTTATGCCGCGGTTGAGGGCAACGAGCTGGTTTTCCGGGCCGCAATAGTACGTCCAGATGGATCTGAGCTGCTCGAAACCCGACGTAGGGGGCCGGTCGAGGAATCGGTGTCGATGGGCCGCGATGCGGCTGAAGAATTACGGGGCAGGGCCGGACCGGGTTTTTTTAATGAATAGAGACCGGCAACGCTGCGCGCTCATTACCCGGCCTCAAGAGGATGCGGAGGTGTTTGCGGACTCTCTCTTGCGCCGAGGTATCACAGCCTTGTTGGCGCCTATGATGGAGACAGAATTTCTTGCGGCGGATATCGAGGCCCATCTCGTCGGGGCGCAGGCGGTCTTGTTCACGAGCCGTAATGGGGTAAGGAGTTTTTCGCGAGTGTCCGACCGTCGCGATGTTCCGGTCTTCGCGGTTGGGGATTCTACGGCTGCTCTGGCAACGAGCAAAGGTTTTAGAGCGGTCGAAAGCGCCGGGGGTGATAGCACTGACCTAGCACGGCTCGTGATCGAGCGGCTATCGCCAAGGGAAGGTCCAATAGTCCATGTAACGGGAAAAACTGTGGCCGGTGATTTGTCGGGTTCGCTTTCGGCAGACGGATTTAAAGTCGTT
>JAYYZV010000086.1:0-5415 GCA_036339975.1 Pseudomonadota bacterium
CGTCCGGCTGAGGAAACCTCCAACAAACCGCAAATCGATGAGCACGGCCGGTCGTATGCAACCGGCCGTCGGAAGGATGCGGTCGCGCGCGTATGGATTAAGCCAGGTGCGGGGAACATGGTGATTAACGGACGCGAAATCTCGCGTTATTTTGCACGCCCGACGCAGCAGATGATGATCAAGCAGCCTTTCGACGTATCGGGCCGCGCCAATCAGTACGATGTGATCTGCACGGTGAGTGGCGGTGGTCTCTCGGGCCAGGCGGGAGCGGTGCGTCATGGCATCAGTAGGGCGCTCGTTGCTTACGAACCAGCACTGAGGCCGACCCTTAAAAAGGGTGGTTTTCTGACACGAGATTCGCGCACGGTTGAGCGTAAAAAGTATGGCCGCGCGAAAGCGCGTCGCAGTTTCCAATTTTCGAAGCGTTGATCCGAAATATATATATAAAACAATCTATTATACGGCGTTCTCAGGATGCGAGAACGCCGTATCTGTTTTTCAATATTGCCGCTCGATTTGTGCCCACAACCGGACCTATTTTTCATTGCGCATGGAGGTCTTCAATTGATCTCTAGCGGACACAAAAAAGAGTGCAGACCGGAATATTAGTTACCCGATCGGCATCGTCGTGTTTATCCCGCGTTGAGATAAGGTATCTGTCCCGCAATGTCGGTGTCATCAATGACATAAGAATTTGACACGCTCCCTGACTGTCGGGCTTGGCCATACGGCGCATATTCAGGGTCGGAGGCGAAGCCGTCGAGTGCTTCCCGCGATGGAAATTCAAGGATAGCAATCAGCGTACTATCTTTATCCTGTCACTCCAGAGTTTCAATGTTTCCGCTTCGTGATAGGTATCGCCCACCGTGTTTTTTGACAAGATTGTGGACATTTGCGGCATATTCTGGGACCCAACCGTCGTCGGTCACCTTGATGTCTGCGATGAGATACACGCTCATATGATTTCGCCTAGTCTCGGTCTGGCCGGAATGGCCGCGACCAGATTGTAAACTGGCAAATTATTATCGTCTGCCTCAAGTCATGCAACTGGAGCAGGTAGTACAGTTTCCGTACTAGCCCGGCGCGGTTCCATCTTTGTACCGTTACCCTTCATCTTAAGGAGCCAACTTATGCCGCACTCCACGAATAAGCAGTTTTGTCCTCTATCCATGGCTGCTGTAGTACTATGCACACGATGGACAATGCTACTGTTGAGAGAGTTAAGTGCCGGATCAACGCGGTTTAACGACCTGCGCCGCGGCGTTCCCAAGATGTCACCGACGCTACTTTCGCAGCGTCTGAAAGACCTCGAGGCGGCAGGGATAGTTGAGCGGATGCCCGTTCCTTCGGGCAAAGGTGTTTTCGAATACCAACTCACTGAAGCGGGCCGAGATTTACGTGAAGTCGTCATTGCGATGGGGATGTGGGGACAAAAATGGGTAGAGTCATCTCTTTCGCTAAAGAACCTCGATCCATCGCTATTGATGTGGGACATGCGAAGAAATCTCAACGTCGATCCTTTGCTAAGGGGACGTCAAGTAATTCAGTTTGTGTATCATGATCTGCCATCAACTAAAAAGAACTGGTAGCTTGTTATTGAGAATGATGGAGAAGTAGATCTGTGCTGGGCAGACCCCGGCTTCGAGGTGGATCTTTATGTGACCACAGACCTCAAGACGATGACCGCTATTTGGATGGGAGTTACCGATGTTGTCACTGAGAGGGAACGATTTGAGTTCACAGGTTCGAAAGAGATTTCATCGACACTTCAAGGTTGGCTCGGGCTCAGCCCCTTCGCAGTACAAAAGAAATTTGTCAGCTGAGGTGATCATTACAGTGACCGGTTCTGGCTATAGCAGGCAAAACGATATGGCGAACACATCGCCCGCTGTGAGCGGATACACAGACACAAAAAAACAAGGCAAAGTGAAAAACATCGCTCAATATTTTTAAAAACTTTTTTCTTGGTAAAATAATTGAATAAAACCCTACGTATATGGAGACGCTAATTAGCGAAGCGCTAGTACATATAGGAAATGTGAAATGGAGTTATCACAAGGAAAGCGCGTTTTATTGGGCGCTTTTTTTACCGATTTGCAAAAAACCACTGGTAGCCAATTTGTAAATACAGCCTACTGAGAGCTATTAATTTTTAAGCACATCAGCTCCAAGCATGGTGCATATTAAGTTTGGATAAAGACAGGGTCGAACTCAGAGACGGCCAGATCTTTATTTTTCAAAGGGTGAGGCCAGCCGCGTTCCTGCAACGTGCGGACCCCGTGAGTTTTAGGACGAAGGTCCTCCCACCACGGTGCATAGCGAGAATAACAAATAATAGCGTTGCCGTTGCCTGACCGGGTTTGGCGGCAATATTGATTAAGATTTAAACGACACCAGGATGATGCAGATGTCACTTGAAGAGGTCCGCTCCCAACTCGCGCCGTCAGGCGTGCTTCGCGCCGCGATCAATATGGGCAATTTTCTCCTTGTTACCGGTAAGAAATCTGATGGCGATCCGGATGGTGTATCACCGGATATGGCTCTTGAATTGGCTCGCCGTATTGGTGTTGAGTGTAAGCTCGTACCTTTTGCGACGCCGGGTGAACTCGCGGATGCCGCGGCGGAAGATCTATGGGACATCGGAAATATTGGCGCAGAACCTGAACGCGCAAAGACGATAGCCTTCACCGCTGCATATGTTGAAATCGAAGCGACTTATCTCGTGCCTGAAGGATCGCCGATCCAGTCGGTTGCGGATGTCGATCAGCAAGGAAATCGAATTGCCGTTTCCGCCCGTTCAGCCTACGAGTTGTGGTTGAGCAACAATATACAAAATGCGGAATTAAAACTGGCTCAAGGTCTGGATGGGTCTTTCGATCTATTTGTCGAAGAGAAACTGGAGGCTTTGGCGGGCTTGCGGCCGAGGCTAATAACTGACGTCGAAAAGCTGCCGGGCGCTCGCATTCTCGATGGGCAATTTACGGCAGTGCAACAGGCAATGGGTACAAAACCGGACCGGGTGGCGGCCGCCGCGTATATGCGAGAATTCGTCGAGGAGACTAAGTCGAATGGTTTCGTGAAAGGTCTGATCGAGAAACATGGCGTGGTCGGCCGCTTGTCCGTAGCGCCACCTGCTTAATGGTCGTGATTTTCGAGTATCTGCCTGTGCCGATATGCAGATAGATTTGTAAAATCGCACAATCAACTTTCGTTTCTGTTCCGCGATATTTCGATGATGCAATTTTTTTTGGAATACGAAACATGCTAATCAAAGGTCTTAACCATCTCGCACTCATTACCGACGACATGACCAAGACCGTCCGGTTCTATCGCGATCTGCTAGGCATGACACTGCAGGCGGGTGTAGGGCATGAGGGTTATCGGCACTACTTTTTCCAGATGGGGACCGGTCAGGTGGCGTTTTTCGAATACGCCGGTGCCAGCCCGATGCGCCGGGGGAAGTTTCACGGAGAAAGGACGCCAGAGCCTATTGGCTTCGATCATGTGTCCTTCACGGTCGAGACGAAAGCAGCTTTGTTCCAACTCAAGGACAAGCTGGAAGCGGCCGGGTTTGAAGTTTCTGGTGCGGTCGATCACGGCACGATGTGGTCGATTTATTTCTTCGACCCCAACAATATTCCACTCGAGGCGTCGTGGGACTGTATGGAAATTCTGCACGCGCCGGCGATAGAGGATGATGATCCACTTCCAGTTGCTGACGAAGGCGCGGGCCCTCAACCTGGTCATTGGCCGGAAGTTTCTCGTCCGACGCCGGCGGAGGAGATGGTTGCGCATGTGGGCAATGGAAATCGAATGCGGGCAAGCTTTTTAGAGCGGGGGATCGCGCGACCGCTATCTGGTCTCGGGGTTGCAGTGGAATAGACGAAAGGACGGCTCAGGCCGCGTGCTAGGCCAGTTTTTCGATATACTCGATGATGACACCGTCTGGATCACGGAGATAGACGACCCGGGTGCCCGAGTCGGACCTTTATCAATGGGCGTTGGTGAATTGATTGGACGGAATCCATAGACTTGTGATGCGGCAATGGCGGCATCTGCATCCGTTACGTCGAATGCGAGATGCGTAAAGCCAGTATCGCAAGTTTGTGCCTCGATCCGCTTGCGAACAGTCGGAGCAAGATATTGGATTAGTCCGAGCCGATGCCCCGGACCTTGAACATAAGCGATCTTGATATCTGAATCCGCAACTCCGGTGATCTCCCCTATGAGGGCAGGATCCGGTGGTGCCCGCGAGATGACCTCTAATCCAGTGTATTTACGAAAAAGTCGCACGTGCGGTCTAGATCGGAGACGGTGAAGCTTGTGTGGTTCGTTCGCAGGACCTGAAATCCGTTTCCACCTTGCGCCACCATGGGGCTACTCCCCGTCCGCCCGGACACGAACATAACTCCCGGGCGCATCTTCAATTACTCTGAGGTCACGGTCACCTGGATGACGGGCATTGACCTTGCCGCCGGTAAATTTCTTCAACCATAGTCGCCACGCCGGCCACCATGAACCTTCGTGCTCCTTCGCGCCGGCGAACCAGGCGTCTGGGTCCTCTGGTTTCTTAGAGTTCGTCCAATAGCCATATTTTTTGGGCTTAGGAGGATTTACGACGCCGGCGATATGACCTGAAGCAGCTAGAGTGAAAGTAACCGGCCCATTGTAAAGCTGCGTCGCCCGATATGTCGATTTCCAGGGTGCTATATGGTCTTCGCGCGTCGACAGTATGAATGCGGGCGTCTCTATCTTGCGCAGGTCGACTGGTGTCTCCATAAAAGTCAGCTCACCGGGCTCAACGAGCTTGTTATCGCGATACATCTTGTGGAGATAAAAGCTGTGCATTGCGGCTGGCATCCGTGTCGAGTCGGAATTCCAATACAATAGGTCAAACGGGAAGGGGGCTTTGCCCATTAGGTAATTGTTGATCACGAACGACCAGATCAGGTCGTTGGCGCGCAACATGTTAAATGTCGACGCCATTTCGCTTCCGTCTAGATAGCCGCGCTCCTCCATCTTCTCGTCGATAATCGAAAGCTGATAATCATCGATAAAGACACCGAGTTCTCCAGGTTCCTCGAAATCAACCATGCTGGCGAAGAAAGTCGCAGAAGTCACGCGGTCGTCGCCATTGGCACGCATGCAGGCTAGCGTGGCCGCAAGCAATGGGCCGCCCAGACAATACCCGATGACGTTGGCGTTTCGCTGTCCGGTGGCCGCTTCGATTGCAGCCAGCGCAGCGAGCGGCCCTTCGACCATATAGTTCTCAAAACTCTTCTCCGCGAGCTTAGCGTCGGGATTGACCCAGGAGATACAGAATACAGTCAAACCCTGCGAGACGGCCCAGCGGATAAAGGAATTCTTCTCGCGGAGATCAAGTATATAGTATTTGTTGATCCATGGCGGGATGAT
>JAYYZV010000087.1:0-11640 GCA_036339975.1 Pseudomonadota bacterium
ACGTCAGGCCGCGCCTTAAAGACTTCCAAATGAATAGGAAGTTCGCCCGGAAGTTTGCCCTGTTTCCCAATCAGTTTGCCCTCTAAATCACATAGCAGAAAGTCTTCTGGGTGAGAAACCTTACCGAGATCGTGCGGCGTCATTAGGACGATATTAGGATCTTCTGTACGGGCACTGATATGTCCGAAGCCGTCGACGAAACCGCGACCGTAAAAAAAACGCCATGCTATGCTCAGTTTCTCGCGAAGGATATCTTCTTTCTCTGACATGGGGTTTCCTTGTTTTTGCTTCCCGGTATTGGTGTAGCGCTCCCGTAATTGTATTAGTTAGAAGCGCACCGGCAAAGTCCGGGGTATTAACATTAGAGGTATTGCGTATGAAGTTCGGCTTGTTCTATCTGCCTACCTACCTTCCTGATAAACGCGGCATAAATAAGCATATGCATAATATCGTTGAACAGGTCGAATATGCCGACAAGATCGGCATCGATTACGTATGGATGGTGGAACACCATTTCGTTCGCCATGGGGGGTTTTTGTCAGCAAACTATGCGTTTCTTAGTTATCTAGCTGGTAGAACGCAGAATATACGCCTTGCTACCGGCGCTACTGTGATGGCCTTGAACGACCCGGTGCGCGTTGCTGAACAGGCCGCGACCCTTGATCAGCTTTCCAATGGCCGGTTCGATCTCGGCGTCGGACGAGGTTTCATTCGAGATGAGTTCGATACCTTCGGCATCCCCATGAAAGAAAGCCGCGAACGGGTCGAGGAGGGTGTGGATCTGGTGAGAAAGGCCTGGTCCGGCGAGCCATTGGAGTTCGAGAGCAGGTTCCGACCAGACATGTCGGGCTTACCGGTTCTACCGCCGGCGTTGCAGAAAGATCCACAAATCTGGAATGCCTGCCTTATGTCCCCCGAAAGTTTCGAGTGGACCGCCGAGGAGGGGCATAACCTGCTTTATGTTGCCTACCACGTAGATCATGAACTGGCGACCGAACGCATTTCCTGGTACCGGGACGCACTTGCAAAATACGGGCGAAAGGTTAGCGATCACGAGGTCTGCTGTGTCTATCATGCCTATTTCATGGAAGAGGAGGATGACGACCGCTTAAAGGCCATCGTAGACGGACCGATGGGGGAATACGGCGTCGCCGGCAAGGAAGCAGCCCGAAAGCCTCCGGACCCAGAGGCCTATAAGGGTTATGATCAGCGTGACAAGGGTACGCAGCAACTTACTTTTGAACGATATTTCCCGGGTCGAGTGGTGATGGGCGGTCCAGAACAGGTGGTGGAACGCATCCACGAATTACGCCGAATAGGTATTACACAGGTCTCTTTCCTGCTCGATTTCGGGTCTCTTTCGCAGGATGAGATCATGCGATCTCTGCACGTTTTCGGAGAAAAAATCCTGCCCCTAGTGCGGGATATCTAGATGCCCGGCCCGCTTGATGGCGTTCGCGTTCTCGACCTGACTTCCGTGGTATTGGGGCCGCTTGCCACACAGACGCTAGGTGATCTGGGTGCCGACATTGTGAAGATTGAGGGCCCCTCCGGTGATACTACGCGCTATACAGGTCCAAAGCGGTCCTCCGACATGTCGGCGCTTTTTATGGGTCTGAACCGCAATAAGCGGTCGATCGTTCTGGATCTGAAGCAGGATGCCGCTAAAGACGTTCTCCGGCGTTTGATTGACGATGCGGACGTATTTTTGCATTCAATCCGCCCGCAGGCGATCGAGCGGCTGGGGTTCGGGGCCGGAACTGTGCTAGCCCAAAATGCCCGTATGGTATACGCGGGAGTGCATGGGTTCCGGATGGATGGACCTTATTCGGGTCGTCCCGCCTATGACGATGTGATCCAAGGACTGAGCGGCAGCGCTGATTTGATGGCGCGTTTGGTCGGGGAGCCACGCTACATGCCCACCATCATGGCCGACAAGACCTGCGGTCTGGTAACCGTGAATGCCATCCTTGCGGCGTTATACGAACGCGAACAATCCGGCGAGGGGCAGTTCGTTGAAATTCCGATGCTGGAAACCATGGTCGCCTTTAACATGGCCGATCACATATTCGGCCACGCGTTCCACCCACCGGAGGGTCCGATGGGGTATTCTCGTGTGCTGACGCCTTCTCGCCGGCCCTATAAAACTCAGGATGGCTTTATTTGCCTTCTGGCCTACACCGACCCCCAATGGGAACGGTTCTGGGCCGAAGTCGGACAGCCAGAAATGAAGGATGATCCGCGTTTTGACAGCCTGGCGAGTCGGGCTGACAATATTGAGGCTGTGTACAGCCTTGCGGGAAAGTATATTGCCACTCGATCGACGGCAGAGTGGCTAGAAACCCTTCCACAGCTTGAGATTCCCTGCGGTGAGATAGTGGAACTCGAAGCCATCCCGTATGACCCGCACTTGCAGGCCATTGGATTTTTCCGTGACGAAGAGCATCCCACCGAAGGAATGGTTAGGATCCCTGACATCGCAATACAGTTTGGCCGCACTCCCGGATCGATTGACCGATTGCAGCCGAAGTTGGGCGAACACAGTGCCGAGATACTGCGTGAAGCTGGGTATGGTGAGACAGATATCAAGGAGCTACGCGCTTGTGGTGCAATAAACTAAATATGGAAACCGAAGAATGAAAACCCTCGGCGTAGGACTCTACTGGGACAACCTTGAGGTTGGCGAACAGTTTAAGACGCTTAAACGGACCGTCACTGAACCCGATATCGTAAATTTTATCGGTGTAACCGGTATGGTCGAGACCCTGTTTACGGATCTGACGTTTGGAGAACACGGCGGTGGCCCAATTCGCGGCCGCGTGGCACCGGCTGCCCTTGTCTATACCCTGACAGAGGGACTTCTTGTTCAATCAACGATGCAGACGACCGGCCTCGCGCTGCTGGAAGTCGAAAAGAAGGTGATCGCGCCAGTTTTTGCCGGAGACACTATTCACGCAGAGGTTGAAGTTCTATCCGTCCGCCCAACCAAGAAGGGTAACCGTGGAATTGTGACCACGATGAATAATGTAAAAAACCAAGAGGGTGTCAGGGTCATCGAATATCGGGCCGTCCGGATGATGGCGGGGAAGCCAGTAGAATAGGAATAATATTCTCTTAGGTCCGTTACTTGCATATCTAAGTATTTTCGGGCTACACAACCCTTGAACTTCGGGACGTAAAGGGGATGACAAATTCTCTGGCACGTGGCGGCTTGACCTGAGTTTGCGGCTCAATTTGCGCTGCAGGATGTATGTAATGCTTCATCCAAATACAAGCACTTGAGCGGCGTAACGGGCAGCACACCCGGTGGGCCAATTCCTGCCGCTGATTAACGCGGCTTTTTATACCGTTCTTCTGCCGACAAACGCGGAAACTAAAGCGGGAAAAGGAGAAATTATATGTGCGCAGCAGAAATGAAGATGCCGGGCATGGCGTCTGATTTGATAGTGGATCTTCGTGGTACCCTCGAATGGCTGAAAGCCGAGGGGGACCTGATGGAAACCGACCATCCGGTCGATCCCGATCTCGAAATCACCTCCATTCAGAAAAACCTCGATGGCGGTTGCCCGATCTTGTTCAACAATGTGAAGGGCAAGCCAAATCATCGCGTTGTCACAAACCTTTTCGGTGACATGAATGTGGTGAACAAGATGTTTGGCTGGACGGATGACAATGACCGGACGCGCAAGCTGGCCTATGCGCTGGAGCATCCGCTGGCTCCTGTTGAAATCAGCCAAGATGAAGCTCCTTGCCAAGAACACGTGATCGAAAGCCCGGTCGATGTGAACGAATTTATGGTTCCTATTCGCCACACGGAGTTTGAGCCCGAACTGACCGTGGGTTCGGGTAACCGCGTTGTCGCTGGTAAGTATTTCGACGGCGGTACCGATCTTGGCTACAACCGTATGAACTTCCGGTGGGGAAATGTAGGAACGTTCCAGATATCCCCGGGTTCGCACATGTGGCAGGTAGTCTCGAAGCACTACAAGGATGATGAGCCCGTTCCAATCACGATGTGCTTCGGCCTTCCACCGTCATGCACGCTGCTGGCGGGTGCTGGATTCGACTACGTGATCCTACCCCAGGGTTGCGACGAAATAGGAATTGCCGGGGCGGTGCAGGGTACACCTGTACGCCTTGTCAAAGCTCGTACTGTTGATGCCTATGCCGTCGCCGACTGTGAGGTTGTGCTCGAAGGTTACGTTAATCCGCGTGACCGTCGATACGAAACCGGAGAGGCGGAAGAAGCGGGCGTTCAGGGTCGTTTCCATTTCCATCCGGAATGGGCAGGGTATATGGGCAAGTCATATAAGGCACCGACGTTCCATGTCACCGCAGTAACAATGCGGAACCCTGAAACGAAGCCCATTATATTCGCGCTGGGCGTTCACACCCTGGATGATCACAATATCGATACGACGGTGCGTGAAGCGGCAATGTTCGCGCTGTGCGAACGGATGCAGCCTGGTATCGTGCAGGATGTTGTCATTCCTTACTGCATGACCGATTGGGGTGGTGCGGTCATACAGGTTAAGAAGCGTAACCAGATTGATGAAGGTTGGCAGCGCAACTTCATGTCGGCAATCCTATCGACCTCTCAGGGGGCACGGATCTGCGTGGCCGTATCTGAAGATGCTGACCCATATGATATGGACGACGTTATGTGGAATATCACCACTCGGGTGAACCCGCATACTGATATCTTGAACCCAATCCCCGGCGGTCGGGGCCAAACCTTCATGCCGGCGGAAAGAATGACTGCTGGTGATAAGGAATGGACGGCCTCGAACACCCGCTTCGAGGGTGGAATGGGTATCGACTGTACCGTACCGTTTGGTTATGAGAGCGACTTCATGCGCCCCGTATACTCAGTAGAGAAGGTCAATCTTTCCGACTGGTTTACGGACGATCAGATTTCCAACGGTAAGGACCGTATGAAAGGCTGGGTCAACAGTTTAGCGCGTACTGGTCGGTAAACAGAGACATGCCGATAATTAGGGCGGTTCTTCGGAACCGCCCTTTTTTGTTCAAGATTGTCATATTTGGAAATGGTGTTAATCAATTTTCGTCATCAAGGCCCTCGCGCGGCAAGATGCTTTTAGGCTGCTGATGCGTTCGTAAATTTCGGTGCGATTCTAAACGGCTTCAGACAATGCTGGGTGGTTTGTCTAAACCCGTTGGTGAAAGGGTGAAGATTTCCACGCCGTCGGCGGTTACTCCCAACGTGTGTTCAAACTGTGCGCTGAGAGATTTGTCTTTAGTTACTGCCGTCCACCCGTCTGGGAGAATTTTGGTTTCCGGCCGACCTGCGTTTACCATCGGTTCAATGGTAAAGAACATGCCTTCGCGTAGCGCCATACCTTCGCCGGGGTTGCCATAATGGAGTACGCTCGGCGGAGTATGGAAAACACGTCCCAAGCCGTGGCCGCAAAAATCGCGCACCACCGAGAAACGCTCGCTTTCGACGTACGTTTGTATGATGTGTCCAATATCTCCGAGACTGGTGCCTGGTCTAACGATTTCGATAGCCATCATCAGCGAATTATATGTTACGTCGATCAGGCGCTGTGCCTTTACGCCAATCTTTCCAACCGGATACATACGGGACGAGTCACCGTGCCAGCCATCGAGGATAGGGGTTACGTCAATATTGACCACGTCCCCTTCGCGCAAAACTTTTTCTCCGGGAATGCCATGGCAAACTACATGGTTCACTGATGTGCAGATCGATTTTGGGAACCCCCGATATCCAAGGGGACCGGGCGTCGCACCATGATCGAGAGTAAATTCGTGACAAATCTGATTCAGATGGTCGGTAGTCACGCCGGGGACAACATGCTCGGCAACCATATCGAGACACTCCGCGGCGAGGCGTCCAGCTTGGCGCATCCCATCAAACTCGTCTGGCCCGTGCAGAACGATACCGGCGGGAGCAGCCTCTGCAGACTCTGTGTAATCTGTAAACGTTTCAGTCATAGGATCCCATGGTGTTTGGACACCGTTTATACGTCTTGGAGACCGCAGGGGTCCAGCGCGACCATTTCCAACGGCATGTATGGTTGTCGTTCTATTCGTGCTCGGACCTCGACCAGGGTCGAATTTCCAGGAATTCGGTCAGTCGGCTTCCTTTGTAAAAGGCTTTATCAAAGGCCGGTCGGTTTTGGATGCGGGTATACCAGTCATTGACGCGCGGGCAGTCGCCATCCCAGAGATACGCGAGCCCAAGATCCCCCATCCGGTCGATCAGCGGCGCCAGAATGACATCCGCCAGCGTATACATTTCGCCAAGTAACCAAGGCCCGGCGGCCAGCGCTTCCTCCATTCGGGCCGTGGTTTTTATGATCTGATCGAAGGATTCTTTGATATCCTCATCCATAAAGCCATTCGGGCCCATTCGCCGAAAAAACCCGCGGCGAAGTGGCCGAACGTCCGCCTGTTGCTCGACGAACTGTTGCTCGTTTAGACCGTCGAAACGCGGCAAAAATGCCATATTGAAAGATGCGAAGCGTACTGCAGTGGTCGGCACCTCCTCTATATAACGCATCCATTTACGCATCTGCGCCCGTTCAACAGGGGTCTGCGGTGTCAGCGTTTGTTCCGGGAAGACCTCATCTAAGTATTCGCAGATCACACTTGAATCCATGATGACCTTTCCGTCATGAACGAGGGTAGGTACTACGCCATTAGGATTAAGTTTCAGGTACCGCGGATCGAGCTGTTCTTTCATCGCTAAATCGACCAGATGCCCTTCGAAGTTGAGCTCTTTTTCAGCGATGCACAATCGGACCTTCTGGCTGCAGGTGGAATGACTCGCGTGGTACAGTTCAAGCATCGGGATCCTTCGTTCAGAGTACGATTTCTAACCGTCTGTCGATCGCAATCGAACCGGGCGTCAGGGCACAAGCGTAGCAGACTGCCTCAACACCTCTTTGTTTTGCGCTCTTGGCGGCGTCGGCATAGTCAGGGTCGATATCATCTGCAACTCTAAATGTATCGCAATCTTCCCGCTGGCATAAATAGACTGTGACGGCGCGGGCACCTTGTTCGACCATGTTTGCCAGCTCGCTTTGATGCTTTGCGGCACGGGTGGAAACTGAATCCGGAAATTCCGCCACTCCGGCATCCCGCGTAAGATGGACGTTCTTTATTTCGACATAGCAGTCAGGTTTTGCCTCGTTAGAAAGCAGGATATCGATACGCGAATTTTTACCGTATTTGACCTCTCGACGCAGAGAGGTGTAACCCGACAATTCCGGCACGTTACCTGCCTCTATTGCCTCGACGACAATCGTGTTCGGATGATGGGTGTTGACGCCGACCAACCCGTTGCCGATACGGATTAATTCCCATGTGAATTTCAGCTTTCGGTTGGGGTTATGCGCAGGCGAGAGCCAGACCTCCGAGCCTGGTTCCTGTACTCCGATCATGGCACCGGTGTTCGCGCAATGAGCAGTGACAGTGTTGCCGTCCTCTAGAACGACATCCGCCATAAAGCGTTTATATCTTTTGACCAACGTGCCGCGCAGAAGGCGGTCAGGAAAATCCATCTTTTAATTTAGCTGTCCTGCCCGCTGCTTTCAACGGTGCGAAGTCTCGGGTATATAGTTGTCGCAAAACCGGAACAAAAAATGGCTGAAAAAGAAACTGTTACTGCCTGTTTGATCCTGATCGGAAATGAAATTTTATCAGGTCGAACGCAAGATAAGAACCTCAACTTTCTGGCCGCCGGCCTAAACGAGATCGGCATCCAGATGCGCGAAGCGCGGGTCATTCCCGATGTGCGAGAAAAAATCGTCGATACGGTCAATGAATGCCGAGCGGTGTTTGATTACGTTTTTACTACGGGCGGGATAGGACCGACGCATGACGATATAACGTCGGAATGCGTTGCGGCAGCATTTGGTGTTGAAATGTACCGCGATCAGTCCATCGTGGATCTACTGAATTCCTATATGAAAGGCCGCGGGCGCTCCGAAATGAACGAAGCCCGTATGCGAATGGCCACCTTCCCCGAAGGTGCCATTCTGATAAAGAATGAGGTGAGTGCCGCCCCCGGATACAAGATCGGTAACGTTTTTGTTATGGCCGGTGTGCCGAGGATTATGCAGGCTATGTTTGAAGAAGCGAAGGTGCACTTGGAGGGCGGCAAGAAGGTTCAGGCACGTGGCCTTGTCGTTGATTTGCCGGAGGGAACAATTGCCGAACCTTTATCTTTGGTTCAGGACCGCTTTAAACATATTGATATCGGATCGTACCCTCAGATGAGGGACATTGGTTTTCGTGTTTCGGTCGTTGCGCGTGGTACTGATCCGGAACAGCTCGATCATGTTATCGGCGAGCTGATGCAAGCGTTACGCGATATGGGTGGCGATCCGGTGGAAGAGGATCTTGCCACCGCCCAGTCCCAGTCTCACGTCGACGACTAGGGGAACGCTGGGGATGGAGTTCGCGCCCGGGTTGCTTGGCGCCCTTCTCGGGGCCGGCGTTCTGCTAGCCTTCATGGGGTTCCGGAACCTTACTAATAAAAGTTATGATGAACATCGACGCAAAAAAGGCTTCTGGCCGTTGAACGCCGGCCTAATTCTGATCGCACTATCCATGTATGTAATGGCGACAGCTTGATCTTAACCATCAAGCGTCTGAACGTCTTCATATCTTAGCCGGGTATTGATGGTGTCGCCGTCCAGCTTTTCTACATCGAATGCTTGGTCTTGAAAGCTTTCTCCCGCAAGGTGGACGATTCCAAGGGGTTGGTGGGGCGCGTGGGGCTCTACAAGCATTTTCGAAGTGGGATCGAATTTTGGCGCGGCGTGGGCACAGAACCAGTTGCAGGTCGCAGGCAAAAATGTCGCAGTTGCCTTGTCACCGAATACGACATAATTCATCGCTGTCTGCTCGATAAGCTTGAAATATAGGTTAGGCCAACCTTTCCTTGACGTAAATGAACGTCGTTCGAGGGCGCGACGGATTGCGACAGCCCAGAGGTTCCAGTGGGGTGCCTCAGCAGGTAGCGCAAACGCACCGCAATTCAGAATAGGGTTGCGCGCTATCTTGTCGGCGATCCGAAACCCGTAGGACCACTTGAAGCTTTTGTAGTTCTGTGTCCGCCGGTAGGGGCGGGGGCGCTTGTAAATTGTATTATATGATCGGTCGACCTGAGGCGTGATCGCGAGTTGCCCCCGTGCCGAGGCGGCAAGGTAAACCTCGATTGCATTCCAGTCCTGAACCCAGGCGTCGGAATCAATGTGCAGATACGTATCGTGCCCCGGGAAATAGCGCGGTAAAAAAGGCCTAGCGAGCAGCGCGCGGAAATGTGACGGAGCGTTCATCGATCTAGGGATGTCGAAATCCCAATCTGGGACGGCTAATTTTGCTCCTTGGTTTGTCACCCAGTCTCGGTGGCTGTCGTCGAGCCCAACGTCCAGGATGGACAGAGGAATTTCGGCGCCGTCAGGCTTTTCGCGGATGGACAGGATTAGACCCTTGAGCAGATCGAAATACCGAGCGTCAGCTGCCGAAACGATGGTTGCATTCATATTTTCATCACGGCGTTGAAATTCGAGCAGCTAGTTTCCTTCAACGACAATCATATTGAAATCGGCAGCACCAATACGTTTGTCGCGCGCAGCTTGATACTCTGGCGAATTGTACATCGCCTTTGCTTGTTCGACGCTGTCGAACTTAACCACGACAATCCTATGTGGCTCCCAATTTCCCTCCAGAATTTCTGCAGCACCGCCTCGGGTGAGAAACTCTCCGCCGTAGCTTGCGATCGCATCGGGCGCTAGCTTTCCATATTCTCCATAGGCGTCTTTATCGAACACTTGTGCATTTGTGATGATGTAGCCGGGCATCTGATACCTCCCTGTTCATGATGGTGGAAGAATACAATCAGGGGTGGCGTGGGCAAGGGTTATGCGGATTTTAGTGTTCGTGCGTTTTCTGGGTTATTCTTTGCCGAATGAATCCTAATTTTTAAATATAAGTTTATTGACCTATTTGAAGAAAGGGCGATATGAGCGATACTTTAAAACAGCCGCAGCGAAAATCTGCCCGACCAAGGCATGCGGTACGCCGGTCACCACAGAAATTCAGCTACAAAAAACCCGAAAGCCAGAAGACGTCTAAGGCGATAACGTCTCTATGTCAGACAGATATTATCCGCGGCGCGGTGCAGATTGTGCAAAAAGGTGGAGACAACAACCTGCATTCCCACACTGGCATGGACGGGTTTTGGATGGTGCTGAAAGGTGCGGTACGTTTTTATGGACCAGATGATGAAGTGCTTGGTGAATTTAGCCTACACGAAGGTATCTTGATGCCGCGGAACGCCGAGTATTGGTTTGAGAGCTGCGGTGAAGAAGAGTTGGAACTTCTTCAGGTGGTAGCCTTTGACCGGGATGTTAAGAACGAGCGTATCGACGTAAACGAACGCAAAACAGTAGTAGATTCCGCTCAGCGCTTCGATGGGCGGATTAGAGGCTAGCGTTGAGACGCTTGCCGCTAAACTATGCCGGTCTCCATCCCGCCTATTTTAGTTATCATCTTTTTTACACGTCCTCGCGGCTATCCGGGTGCCAGCCTGGTCCGGCTAGCATTGGTTCCAAGTCGCCGTCGTAATCCGGTGCATTTTCGACCTGCTCAAGCCAGTTCAACCCCATTGCCTTGAATATTCGATTGGTAATCACGACTAAACGTGCCTCTTTATCGGGGTCCGTATTGAAGTGTTGCTGGATGCAATAGGCTGGCACGAATATGAAATCGCCTCGCTCCCATTCAAATTTCCGGGGCTCTTTCTTCCAAGACCACTCGAACTCAGTGTCGACCTCAAACTCAACATCCCAGTGAAGGTCGTATCCTGCGCCTTCGGCGACAAATAGGACCTGCTCCGCCAAAATACGGCGCTTTCCGGTATGGCTACCCGGTTTGATGAATTGCATATAGGCCTCGACGCAGTTCTCAGTTGTGTCCTGCTTTTCATGCACCAAGTGCTTTATCAACCCGTCTGGCGAATTTTCGAAAGGCATATCCTTTGGTTTGACCACCGATAGCCGGTTGCGATAGTCCTTCCGGAACTCGGCGGACTCCTCAAGCTCCTCTCGATACCAGTCGCTATTTTGTTCTGCGCCGCTATGGGCGCGGTCTCTTTCATGTGTTGTCATTTTTTTTACTCTTTTTGCAGTTGGCCTAGATGGATCAGAGATCTGTTGGCGGTTCCCAATGTTCCCAACCTGGCACAGGTTCTTTTGGCGGATACTCTGCGACTTTCTGGAACAGCATGTGCATGAACAGGAATAGCGGTTTGGCTTTCATTACCAGTGAAACGAGATCCTCTTCATCCGACGCATTGAAGTGCTGATGTACGCAACCGTTTTCGACGATGATTACGTCACCGGCCTCGTAATCGATGCGCTTGCCGTCGTGGATGTCGTATCCCTTGCCGGAGAGGATATAGAACAGTGCTGAGTTCATGTGCCCATGGCGCTGTCCGGT
Organism: Pseudomonadota bacterium; assembly: GCA_036339975.1. GTDB lineage: Bacteria > Pseudomonadota > Alphaproteobacteria > MPNO01 > UBA830 > UBA830. The sequence goes on from JAYYZV010000087.1 coordinate 11,494, forward strand.
GCCGCCCGGCGCAATGACTGAAATATGGGTTTCGATCGACTGGGCGATGTCTGTCCGCTGAGGGTTGATGATCGGTTTGTTGAACAGCTGTGGCCCACCTTTCCACTGCCAATCGCGGGATTTGTATACCCGAGGCTGGTCCATCAG
>JAYYZV010000088.1:0-9071 GCA_036339975.1 Pseudomonadota bacterium
GTATGCTCCTTTGATATCAAAATATTTTCCGCGATAATCAAAACTTTCCTTCCCTTCCCAAAGTCGGTCGAAAATCTCCATCCATTCTTCACCAACCTCGAAGCGGGCGTCGTGTCCTTTCAGCTCTACTCCAAAAACTTGTAGATCTGGCGGATTCCAGCCAAGAACAAGATTCATTCCGGCGCGGCCATTGGAAATGAGGTCTACAGTTGCTTCCGCCTTTGCTGCGAATACCGGATGAATAAGTGTCACATGGAGCGTACTGATAATGCCAATTCGCCTGGTGACGGCGGCGACAGCGCCAGCCCAAGTAAATGTTTCCATCAAGTCGCCGCTGTAGTGGCCGTCTCCACCGAAAGATTTCCAATGAGCCGCCGAAACAAAAGCTTCGAAGCCGAGTTCCTCGGCCATCTCCGCCAGTCGCAAGTTAGAGTCCCAAGTACACTGATAGCGATCGGGGTGAAACGTCAACGCCGCGCCGTTACCGTTGATGCCGAATACACCTAATTTGATCCGATTTTTCGAATCTCGTATCGGGTTAGATTTGGGAGATTTACTATCTATCATGTCCGTCGTCATATAAAATGGAACACATGGCGGCCTGATCTAAGAGAGGATCTGGCCCATCTGGTTCAAGATATTAAGCGGTATGTTTGCGGTATCGCAAGCGCAGCTGATCCATGGTTTTCCGTTTGATCCTTTCACGTTGTTTTAAAATGGCCTGGCCACGCCCAAAGTAGGCGTCTGCGGGCGTGAGGTTGTTGATGCTTTCGTGATAGCGCTGATGATTGTAATGATCGACGAAGCTTTCGATCCGCGCTTCCAGGTCTGCCGGGAAGAAGTAGTTGTCTAGCACGATAACGGTTGTGGACGTAGAAGAGGTCCTTCTTCTTTCTTTTAGATGCCATGACGTCGAACCTCTGTTCTGTGGAACAAAGGTTATCGTCTTCTCTCACTTCACCTCAGTTAAACGTTCAGAGCCACCGTCTAGCCAAGAACTAATCTTGGTCCGACCTTTATTATAAAAAAATAAGGACAAAGAAGGACAGAATGAGCGGCGAGGAATACGAACGGAATATGGGTTTCTATATGAGGGCGGCACCACTATACCCAACCCTTAAATTGCGGCAATCTGATGCTAGTATCCGGCGGAGAAGGGAGGGTGGGAAGTAATGAAAATCAGTACGGATAGAATTCTTACGACACATGTCGGCAGCCTTCCCCGACCATCAAATCTTTGTGAGCTGTTGATCGCTGAGGAACGCAACGAACCCCATGATACGGCAGCACTACAAATGCGCACCAACGAAGCAGTTCGCGACGCAGTGGCGAAGCAGGTTTCCTGTGGGATTGATAGCGTCTCTGACGGGGACATGAGTAAGGTCTCCTATACTTTCTACGTCCGACACCGCTTATCAAATATAGACCCAGCACAACCGCCTGGCGCGGAACCGCCGCGCGAAGGGGCCAATCAGGATATTCTTGATCACCCTGATTTTGCCGAACGGGTGGCGCGTGAACGCAGCGGCTGGGCGCTGTCTTTCGGACGGCCTTGGGTTGTCGGTCCGGTAGAGTACGAAAACCATGACCCGCTAAAACGCGATATCGCAAATCTGAAAGAAGCGATCGCCGAAAACTCACCCGAGGAAGCCTTTATGACCGCTGCGTCACCGGGTGTCCTTAGCAAGTTCGTACCGGACGATTTCTATAAGAACGAAGATTCTTATATCGAAGCTATGGCTAGTGCCATGCAGACCGAATATGAGGCCATTCACGCCGCCGACTTGATCCTGCAAATCGACTGCCCCGATTTCGGTTCCGCCCGTCACAACCAATACAAGCACCTGTCAGATCAAGATTTCTTGAAAATTGCTTGGCGAAACATGGAGGCGGTAAATGCCGCCACCGCAAATATTCCGCCCGAAAAAATGCGCCTTCATATTTGTTGGGGAAACTATGAGGGTCCCCATACACACGATTTTCCACTGGCTAAAATCTTTCCGGTTCTGATGGCGTCGCGGCCGGCTGCGATCCTATTCGAGGGCGCCAATCCGCGCCACGAACACGAATGGGAAGATCTGCAGGACATTAAAATCCCTGATCACAAAATTCTAATCCCTGGCGTGATTGATTCCACTTCCAATTTTGTAGAACACCCTAAACTGATAGCGCAGCGTCTCTGCAACTGGGCGAAAATTGTCGATAAGGAAAGGGTGATCGCGAGTGCGGATTGTGGTTTCGGGACCTTTGCGCGCGAGGACCAGCCCGTAGCGGAATCGATCGTCTGGTCTAAGTTTCGAGCGATGGCGGAAGGTGCATCAATCGCGACCGACCGGTTGTGGTAGTACTGCTGCCGAACTTCCCCGCAGTTTAAAAAGCTTGGGATTCGGATGGATCCCTTGCCGACGAAGGCTCTAATTTCTTTCCGAATACACATCGAAATATGCTGGCAACACACGTGCAGAAATTTAGCCCGCCCAGCATGTAAGCTTCGGTTTAGTCCGAAATGAAAAGCGGCGTCCAAGCGGGTCGGTTTTTTCGTCAAATAATTCGGCGCCATGCCGGTCGGATTTTGCAAGTCTGCGTTTCTTCGAGTAAGAGAAGACCCCGGACGGAAAATGACCGTTCAAAAGAGCGTTCTTGAATAAAACACCACAAAATGGAGAAAACATGGCCGTAACCCAGATAACCGTCAACGCATCCGGTGGCGGCGATATTCCTTGTGTGGCCGCGTTTCCCGACGGACGCCCGGCCACCGGAGTCGTAGTCGTTCCATCTATTTTCGGCGTTGATAATGACATGGAAATGGTTGCTGAGCGTCTCGCCAAACAGGGCTACGCTGCCGTCATTCTAGATCCGTTTTGGCGCGATGACGATGCCGGGGTCATCGGGCACGATGAAACAGGTCGTACACGCGCCTTTGCGAGACTTGAGCGTACGCCGTTTGAGCAGGCCTTCGGTGATGTTGAGGATGTTATCAAGGACCTTCGATCTCGGCCGATCTGCAATGGCAAGATTGCCGTCATGGGGTTTTGTTATGGTGGTCCCTTTGCGATCGTCGCTGGAGCGCGGTGTGATACTCAGGCGGGCATTTCCTATCATGGGTCTTTCGTCGGTGATTATATCGACTCGATCTCGGATGTAAGGTGTCCTCTGAGTTTCCATTGGGGCGATAACGATCGAGCGGCGCCGCTATCTCTTATCGATCAGGTCAAGGAATCGTTTTCCGCAATTGATGATGCGGAGGTGTTTCTATACCCGGGGGGAGTAGAGCATGGCTACATGCTGCCCGGGCATGGATCCGCGTATGATGAGGTGGCGGCAGAATTGTCCTGGGAAAGAACATTCAGCTTACTGAAAAACGTATAAGAGATAAAAAAAACTGGGCCTACATCAAACCTGATAAATACTTAATGCCCTAGGCTCCGAGTTCACGGTTAACTGCCGCCGCGCCGGCGGCAAGGGCATTCATCTTACCTTCGGCTGATCGACGGCTGCGGGGAACCATCCCGCAATCTGTGCAGGCGATCAGGTGGTCTGCGGACACGTGCTCCATTGCTTCACGAATTCGATCTGCAACAATCTGAGCGGGTTCCACCTTCTCGGTGCCGACGTCGATGACGCCGACCATAACGTCCTTTCCTGCCAGGCAGTCCAGTACAGCCATATCGACGCCCGATGCGGCAGTCTCGATAGATATCTGATCGATGGAACTATCGGCAATTAGCGGCAGTGTGGCGTTGTAGTGGCTCCAGTCGGTGTTGCTTTTTTTCCAATTCAGCACGACTTCCGTCCCGTAGCCGTAGCATATGTGAACCGCCCTCTTGGCGGAGACGCCGTCGAAGGATTTTTCTATCATCTCCATCCCCCAGTCCTTGACCTCGTCGGTGTATATATTGAAACAAGGTTCGTCGATCTGTATGACGTCAGCGCCAGCTTCCGATAACGCCCGGGCTTCTTTGTTGAGTATGTCTGCATAAGCGCCTGCGAACTCCGCATCGGAGCGTCCCCCTCCTTCGTCATATACGCTGTCGGCCACGGTCATAGGGCCGGGCAGCGTAACCTTTACCGGTTTGTTGGTGCGGGCCTTTGCAAAACGCAAGGCCTCAAGCAATACGGGTTTTTCCCAACTCCATTCCTCCAACACACGCGGCGCAGGAGTTTCTTCGGAATATCGCTGCCCACGACTTTTCTTTGTCGCCGGGTTTTCGAAATCCACATTGCCAAGATGCTCTATAAACCCCCAAATATAGTGTCGCCGGCGTTGTTCACCGTCACATACAATATCCAGCCCGGCTTGTTCCTGAGCAGCCAGACAGAGTGAAACGGCATCGTTCTGTCCTTCTGTCAGCGCACTTCCTTCTTGGCGCCAAGGAGAACGAAGCTGCCCCGGATCGGATAGCCATTCCGGTTTTGGGAGGCTACCTACGATCGTTGTCCTTATCGGACCCATGCATTTTTTCCAGTCGTGTTTTCTGTTTCATTGCCGACTTCATCAGCATAGCAGCGACGAACAGCGGAATGGCACCTAGAATTATAAAAGCGATGCGGTAACTATCCAGAATAGCGAGTATCAGACCGAAAGCAGCCGGCATCAGGATCATGCCGGCATAGGCGAAAAAAACCGCGCCGCCGGTGACTACGCCCGCCATGCCCGGCGGAGATGCGCGCGCAATCTCGGCGAGCAAGACGCCTTGATAGCCGATCCCGGTCAAACCGTACGCAAATGCAACCGCCCAGACGGCGGTCATCTGCCAATCCGGCTTCACCAGACCAATTGCCATGTGTGCAAATCCCATGGTGAACCCCAATAGCGCAAGTAGCATCAGCGGCGATACGTATTTTGTTCCCACCCAACCCCAGATCAGTCGGCCGGCAACGCCGGCGCCCATCGCAATAGAGTAGGCGATGCCTGCATCAGTTAACGTCCATCCAAGCCCAAGGGACAGGAACGACACGAAGAAGGAGGCGAAGGCGAGTTGCAGCCCAGTGAAGGCGAACAGCCCGAGGGCCAATTGGCGCGTGCGTTTATCGCTCAGAACGGCGGCGAGGGTCGCACGGATATCGTTCAGTTTAAGGCTGCGCTGTGGCTGACGGTCGGAATCAAATTTTGCCCGCAACGGCTGAAGCATAAGTGCCAGCGTCAAAGCCATCAGCGCGGCACATACCAGAGCACCTCGCCAGCCAAACAGCGATACGTAAACAGGTAGAAGCGCCCCGGCGATTACTCCTCCGACCGGCACGCCGGTCTGCTTGATCGAAAAAATCAGCGGCCCCTTCGCTGGGTCGGCATACCGGGCGAGAATCTGCGAACTGGCCGGCGTTGACGGCCCCCCACCGAGCCCCGTCACAATAGCACCGATAATAAACAGCAACATCAGTCCCGGCGCGTTGATCAGCAGGCCAATCGCCACGACCACTAGACAGGCCTGACTAACGCGCAAAGCGCCGAACCGAAGAAGAAATCCGCCGCCAGCTACCGCCGAAATCATTGAACCCCCGTACAGAAACGCTGTGTAAAGGCCCACAAGGCTAGGGCTCAGGCCAGTTTCGGCTGCGATCGGCGGTGCCAGTACGGGAATGGTCAGGCCGCTCATTGTCGACAGCGCCTGCTGCAGCAGCATAGCTAACGCCGCAGTGTAGACGATCGGCAGTTTCATTTGTGCAAACGTTCCTGAATGGTTCTACGAGCCTAGAATCATCGCGAATACCTTTTTACCCAGCAGGCTGTCTGGGTCGCACAAATCAAAGACGATATCGAAATGGTTGCGGTCTGGGTGTTCGAAAATATCGGCTTGCCAACCCTTCAATTTCCACGCATCGGCAAGTAGCGCGCTCTGCCGTTTGAATTCCTTCGTTTCCGACGCGCCGTAGGACAAAATCAGTGGGCAGCCCAACTCTGGCAAATGATGCACGGGGCTGTTTTCCTCTGCTTCGTCGGCATCCAGTTTTGCCCATTCATTGATACATGACAATCGAACCGGCTCAAGATCGTGCAGGCCGCTAAGTGGCACTGCGCCTTTGATGACATCCGAAGGTACGCCAAAGGTGTGATGCCAGCTGCCTGCCACCATCATGCCGGTGAGGTGCCCACCCGCGGAGGAACCACAGACAAATATCCGGTGCGGGTCGCCTCCGAATTGCGAAGCGTTTTTCCAGGTCCAGCTGATCGCGGCTCGGCACTGACGGACAATATCGCTGATCGAGGCACCGTCTCCGACCAGAGTGTAATTTACGCTTACGACGGTAATGCCGTGCTGCACCATGGTTGAAGCCATGAACGACGAATCCTTTTGGCTCAACATTCGCCAATAGCCTCCATGGATGAATATGAAGATCGGCGCGTTATCGCCTGCGGGGAAGATATCGACTACTTCGTCAGGCCGATCGCCATAGGATACATTTTCACGGCATCCGGGCATTTTGCGCGCTTTCTCGCTCAGCCTTGCATACTCAGCTAGAAATGGGTCGATTCTCGGGACAGTTTTCGCGATCAAGTATTCGTCGTCGAGTGTTGTTTGGTCCAAGTTGGCGTAGACATTTTTAATTTTACTTCTCCTATAGGTTTGAACTTGGGTCGAAATTTGCTTGCCGTTTTTCGCGTAGGCTCGCCAGACCTTCTTTGGCCTCAGGTCCTGTGAAGCCGAGAAACTCAAGCGCCAGTGAAGTGTCGAAGTTAGGGCCCATCATGCGCAGCCAATTATTCAGGGCGTATTTAGTAAACCGGATAGCAGACGGCGCGCCCCGGGCCAACTTCTCTGCCACCTTGACGGCTGTATCCTGCAGTTCGCTTTCGTCGACGCACATCGAGACGAGCCCAATACGTTCCGCTTCCTCGCCTGATATCGGCTCACACAGTAGCAGGTAGTATTTTGCTTTCGCCATGCCGCACAGCAGTGGCCAGACGATGGCGGCGTGATCGCCCGCCGCGACGCCAAGGCGGGTGTGGCCATCGATGATCCGAGCATCTTTTGCCGCGATGGAGATATCGGCAAGCAGGCCTGCGACTAAACCGGCGCCTACGGCGGGTCCATGCATCGCGCTGACGATCGGTTTGGAACAGTTGATGACGTTGTAAACAAGATCGCGCGCCTCTTTCCAAACCCGGGCGCGGACTTCAAAATCTTCAATCATTCCGTCGATCATGTCGAAATCGCCCCCTGCAGAGAATGCGGTGCCCGCACCGCGCAGGATGGCCACCGATATATTGGGGTCTGCCTCCACGTCTTTCCATATACGACCGAGCTCGTCATGCATGGTTTCGTCGGCGGCGTTTAGTCGTCCTGGGACGTCCATAGTAATCCGCAGGATACGTTCTGAAGGCGTGTCAAATTTTAGCCGTTCATATGCAGCGTATCGGTCTTTCATATCTTTTTCTCCTTTTCCGCCAACGGGAGCTCCAGTGCCAACACTATTGAATTTTGCTGATCGGCGTTTTTTGGAAAAATCGTCGGCGAACTGCGGCAGTCGAGGTCGCCTGAGACCGGCTAGAAGCTTGCAGTAAAGCCCAACAATTTTGTCCTCGATCAGAAATTCGCTGTGTTTATATCAGATATACTTGGTTGACACCTTGTCGAACATTCCATTTGGAATATCAAACGCTGCCCATATGGCGGTAGCTTATTGGGTAGGAACTCTTATCGTTCGAGTATCAAGCATACCTTTTAGGTAAAAAAAGCTGTCTCTTTATAGTGGGATTTTTAACATTTTATAATTAAAACAATATATGATACAAAACAATGACAGCATTACGGTCCCTTTTGGGCCGTCATTGTGCTATCAGGGGAAAAAATGGTTTCCCAGTGGCATCTTAGATGCAGCAAACCCGACCGACCACTATGCGATTAGTAATAAACAACAAGTCGAGTTTCGCGGAAATTCGCAAATTCACCTTCAAAATACCATATTGTTAACAAGCTAATATTCTTGGATCCGCAGCTATATTGGCTCGGTCTCGATACCGGGCAAGGAATTGAGCCAGTATACGATTGAATTCCATTGGGTTTTCTAAGTTGCCTAGATGCCCGACACCGTACATTAGGTGATATTCTGCACCGTTAATATTTCCAGAGATTTTCCTTGTGAGATCTGGTTTTGTAAGCGGATCAAGTTCCCCGCCGATCACCAGCGTCGGCACCTCTAGTTCGGCAAGAACATGCTCCCGATTAAATTTAGTCGTCGCCTCAACGGTCTTTATATAAGAGTTCACATGTAACCGCGACATGGCGGCAATTGACCTCGATTTGGCATCTTCGGACGCATCGGGCCCGGTTAGTTTGCCGATGATTATCGGCGCCAGATCGGCTGGCGAGAGACCCTCCTCAAGCAAAGGCTGACGCCGCGCGGCGATAAAATCGCGTTGAGCATCTGGAGAAAAGTCATCGAAACGCGCGTGCACTCCAGCCAGAGTGAGGGATGCAAACCTGTTCGGGAACTTCGCATAGGTCTCGAGGGAAATGCGCCCACCCATCGACGTCCCAACAATATGCGCTCTATCTACAGCGAACGCATCCAATACGTTTGAAAGATCGTGGGCCATGTCCGTGAAACTGAGGGCCCCATCATAGTCGTCGCTGTCGCCATAGCCACGGCAGTCCCAAGCCGCTACGCAGTAACCCGCTTCCGCAAGGTGTAAAAACTGATGCGCCCATGTTGACCGGTCACCACCAATCCCGTGCAGCATCATTATCAGCGGCCCCGAGCCGATATACTCTACGGCAATGCGTGGAGAGTTCCCGATAAATACAACATTTGCACCGTCGACGTAGGGAGAAAATACTGGATCGGAAGCAGCGTTCATCCCTTACGTTCGCGCGAGGCGTTAATGCGGTCAAGCATCGGTTATTATCCTGCGCTAGGAAAGAGCGGCATCGCAGAGCTCATTAAGGGAGACTGAGGCGTCGTCTAACCCACTTCTTGGAATTTTCTATACTCCTTGCCAGGAGCGGGCGCACAGATTGCCCGCAGTTTACAGACTCTCCATTCGTGGCTCAGGTAATATCAAAATTTACTTCATTATCCTCATTTTTGATATTACTATCCATCTCCACCGGGTCAGAATTTGGGGATCG
>JAYYZV010000089.1:0-7987 GCA_036339975.1 Pseudomonadota bacterium
GCTGGGGGCGGTCGGCGCACTGATGTTGAGCCTTGCGCCGCGCATCAAATCAATTCGTAGCCAGCTTTATCTGTTTCTGATCACCCTGTTTGTCGCCGTGATCCTGATATCGATTTCACCCCTGTTACGCGATTTCTGGCCCCTCTTTGCGGCGATCACCCTTCGAGGTCTGCTGCTCGGGTTTAATCAGCCCTTGATGATTTCAGTCATGGCCAGTGCATCCGCGCCGGAGATTCAAGGGCAGACGGTTGGATTACGCACCACCGCCAACCGGGCGGCGTCGACCGTTATCCCAATTGCCATGGGCGTCATGGTGGAGGTGATAGGCCTTGATGCCAGTTTCTATGTGATGGGTATCCTCATGCTAGCCGCCTGCCTGGGTATCTGGGTCATGATGATGCGCGCCTTTGCACGCGGCGACATCCCGGATTAGGCCGTGTCGACAAAGCATCACCCGGTAACTACGCTTCCGCTAAACAAACCGAAATCGTGGGGATGCAACGATGTCAAATGAGAATTTTTATCCGGGAGAGCTCCTTCCGGACGACGAAATTCGGGTCACGCTACTGGGGACAGGAACCCCCTTTCCACGACGCGGCCAGGCCTGTGCGTCGGTGTTCGTCGAAGCCGGACCGGACAAATTCCTGCTCGATTGTGGATCGGGAGCACCGCAGAATTTTACCTCCCTCGAAATCCCTTTTACGGACGTCGACAAGATTTTCGCAACACATCACCATGTCGATCATATCGGTGGAATTGACCATTTTTGGATCGGCGGCTGGACATACGGACGCACCACCCCGCTGAGGGTCTGGGGACCACCCGGCACGGATAAAATAGTCGAACACCTGCGCGGCATCTACGAATGGGATATCGAAACCCGCCTCGATGCCCTGCCTCCCGGCGGTCACGAAATCGAATGTTCGGAATTCGGCCAGGATGGCGAGATTTACGACAATACTGAAAATGGTGGCGTCAAGATTACGGCGTTCAAGGTGGTTCATTGCGAACCGCAGAATACCTTTGCCATGAAGGTTGAATATAAAAACAGGACTTTCGTTTTCTCAGCGGACACGAAGAAATGCGACTCAATGCTGCATCATGCCGCAGGCTGTGATCTTCTTGTCCATGAGGCCTTTCCGCCGGCTGAGCTTTATGCCGAAAAATCCAACCGCCCTCTTGAGGTCGCGAAAAAGATATCTGAAGTCTATCACACCTCTCCGCGTGAAGCCGGCGAAGTCTTCAGTGAAACCAATCCCCGCATGGCGGTGATCTATCACATGTACAACAATGAGGACGTGATCGCTCCTGCGCTCGACCAGGTGCGGGAGAATTATCAGGGGCCCGTAGAGATCGGCTACGACCTGATGGTTATCAATGTCGGCGATGACATCCGCGTCCGCCCGGCCGTTGTGTCCGACAAACCCTGGCCGATCGGCAAGACCGCCTGACGGATCAGCCCCAGAGCCTTTCCGACGCGAGGCGGGCGCCTTCAGCCATGGCACCCAGTTTTGCCCAAACGATTTCCGGTTCAACAGCCGCCTGTCCAACCCAGGTACCGTATCCGCAATCGCTGCCCGCGATTACTTTTTCGCGACCTATCCGTTTGGCTATTCGAATAATGCGTTGGGCGATCAGATCGGGATGCTCAATGAAGTTCGACTTGGATTCGATCACTCCTGGAACCAGGACCACATCGTCCGGTACTTTGACGTCGTCAAAGACTTTGTATTCATGCGCATGGCGCGGGTTCGCGGCCTCGAACGAAATACCGGACGCCTTTGCCCTGAACGCCACATCGATGATATCCGCCAGAGGCACATCACAATGATGGGGACCTTCATAGTTGCCCCAGCACAAATGAATTCGCACAAGCTCCTTCGGCACGTTTTCAAGGGCATGGTTCAATGCATCAACATGAAGCTCCGCCCTTTTCCGAAAATCCTTTAAATCGAGGTCGGCGTATTGAATGTGCCGCCCCATGGCCAGATCCGGACAATCCAGCTGCAGCATGATCCCGGCTGAGGTCACGGTTTCGTATTCGTGTCGCATCGCGTCGGCAATGGCAAAAATATAGGTCTCGAAATCCGGATAATGGGTATTGGCAAAGAACAGCGAAATTACGCCCGGCGATGCCGCAGTCAGGAACCTACCCGAAAACTGTTTCCCTTCCGATGCCGAAAGGAGATTTGTGACATCGGTTTCAGCGGCATCCCGATCCATCACGGAAATTTCTCCGTTGCACCCCGGCGTCTTTCGACGCGAGCGGCCAGGGTCGTTGAACACGCGTTCGGCCATCTTCGGAAATTCGGCGACATCCTGGTAAACGAAGGTGTTGCTCTCGCCGCCGAAGCCTGCAAGCCGGTCCTTGATATAGGTGGCGTAGCTGGGTTTGCTCATTTCGCCGTCGTTGATGATATCGACACCCGCCCCAGCCTGACTTGCGACGATTTCGGAAACGGCGTTGGAAACTCGCGCGTCCAGCGCATTCCGGTCGACCGGTATACCTTCTTCCTTCGCGAACATCATCTGGATCAGGTCGTCCGGCCTCGGCAGACTACCGACATGAGTGGTCAGAATTCTCTCTTCGCTTCGGATCATTTGCACTTCTTGTTCATTGAATGGGATTCACACGGCATAATAGGCCCTGAACCAATGCTTAGCTAACCTGACGGAAGAGATTTCGGAATAAAACGATGCCGCTTAGCCTCAGCCAGGACCAGATCGATCTCTATAACCGCGACGGATATCTGTTTCCTATCCGCGCCGTTTCACCGGAAAAAGCCTCGGAGACCCGCAAACGGCTAGAAAGGATCGAGGCGGAGATGGGCGGCCGGTTTACGGGGATCTACCGGTCCAAATTTTATCTGCGTTATCGGTGGGCATACGAACTCGCCACTACACCGGCGATACTGGACGTGGTCGAGGATCTGATCGGCCCCGATATCCTGCTGTATCACAACACGACCTGGTTCAAAAACGGCGGGGATCAGGGATATGTGACCTGGCATCAGGACATTACTTATTTCGGGCATGAGCCGCCGGATGTCCTGTCCGTCTGGATCGCTCTGACACCTGCAACCGAAGAAAGCGGGTGCATGCAGGTGTTGCCCGGCACCCGGCACGAAGGCCCGCTACCCCTTACGACGCCGGATCTGAACGACAGGAACATGCTGCCAAGCGGGCAACTCGTCGATTTTGACATCAATTCAGTGGAACCGGTTTCCATGCCGCTGAAACCGGGTGAAGCGTCAATTCATCACGCCTGCACAATTCACGGCTCCCTTCCAAATATGTCGGACGACAGGCGAATGGGGATCACATTCTGCTACCACGCACCCGGGCTCAAACAGCGGGGCGAACGCCGGACCAGTGCATTACTGGTACGCGGGGAAGACAGGTTCGGTCGTTTCGATGCGGAACTGCCCCCGGAAGCCGACGAAACGCCGGCCACGATCACCCGGCACGAAGCCGCCGTTGCGCTGTATCGGGGAAAAGAGGAAGAACTGGGTAAGAAGACGGTTTCAAGGTTCGACTGACGCTACCCGACTGCTGAATCCGCATTCCCGTTTCTCATTCTTCAAGAACAAGAATAGACCCAATTAAAAAAGGACCCAAAGAATGCCTGACATTACCGGCCCAATGATCCAGACAACAATACGCCGGCATCTCAGAACAGGCGTCACGGGGCACCACAGAGAGAAAGCCGAGCAAGGCTATGTGCTCTACACCCCGATGGGAGACATGCGTAAAATTGGTAAGGTCAATAAGACCTACCTGATTGATATGGCCGGTGAAGTTGTTCACGAATGGACGCACGACACCGATATCGGGCTTTACGGATCCCTTACCGAGGACGGCAACCTGTTTATGGGCGCGAAGGTTCGCGACGAGAGCTGGGATTGCTTTGGCATATGGCCTGCCTTCAAGGGTGGAGAACTGCGGGAGGTAACGCCGGAAGGCGACGTGACCTGGCGGCATACGGATATCTGGCATCACCATGACCAGCGCAAGATGCCCCATGGCGGAGCGATGTATATGTCGCTCGAGAAAGTGCCCGATGAACTGGCAGCCAGGGTTATCGGCGGTCACCCGGCCCCTGACGGATCAGACATGTACGCCGATGTCCTGATCGAGGTCGACCGGGACGGCAATACAATCTGGGAATGGCATGCGATCGAGCATCTGGATCCAATCGAGGATTTTCAGGAGGTGAGCGAGGTGCGTTGGGAATGGTGCCACGGCAATACCATTGCCCCTCTCGGCGATGATCGGGTTATCGTTTCCTTTCGCGCTATTCACACCATCGGAATCCTCGACAAGGCAACCGGCGACTGGCTCTGGAAATACCGCCATCCGATGATGGGCGGCCAGCATGATCCTCAGATGCTGGAAAATGGAAATATCCTGTTATTCAACAACGGCACCCAGCGGCGGGAATTCGGGATGCTGCCAAGTTCGTCATTGCTTGAGATTGATCCCAAGACCGATGAAATCGTCTGGAAATACGAGGACAAGCCGCCCTTTGCGTTCTACAGCCCGCAGATATCAGGAGCGCAGCGGCTCCCGGGCGGCAACACCCTGGCTTGCGAAGGTGTCAGGGGCCGGATTTTCCAGGTGACGCGCGAAGGCGAGGTCGTGTGGGAATTCATCAATCCGCACTTTTCGCCGAATGTTTTCGATTTCGATATCAATATGGTTTTCCGCGCCTATTTCTATACGCGCGACCAGTTGCCGTTTCTGTAAATTCGTATTGAGGTGGGAAATCGGCGCCACGCGGAAAAAAGGAGGCATAATGGCCGCTGGATGTCCGTGGAATAATGTTGCGTCCTTGAGGGCTCGAACCTGGCCCCAATTATTAAAAGTTTGTTTCCCCTTAGCTGTGTCGTTTCGACCGGGTAAAAGCTCAGGAAACAATCAAACTGCGCTACTGCAGGCGTTGGCTATGTGAATCCGATGGGTGAGGTAAATTGGAATGCTGTAAATGATAAGTCCTAACAATCCACAAATTTGCTGAGAATACACTGTTTCGCGCGATTTTTTGCCTCCACAAGAGTGGCGTTTTTAGTCACGAACCCGATTGTAAGGAGCAGGGCTTTTGCCTTGGTAACACCATGTTTGCTGGCAATCTCGAACCACATCAATCCCCTTACCTTGTCTACCGGGACGCCTTGACCATTAAAGTAAATTTGACCGAGGAGTACGTGAGCTTCTCCGTGCCCAGCCTGGCTGGCATGGGTAATCCACTTCAAGGCTTTCTGATAATCCTGTTTAAGTACTTTCCCATTCAGGTATAGAGATCCAAGATTTTTTTGCGCTATTGGAGCCCCCGAATTAGCGGCACTTTTTAACCATTTGACCGCAACACCTACGTCTTTCGGTACTCCGTTCCCAGAGAGGTACATTGCCGCCAGGTTATTTTGTGCAAGTGCAACATTCTGTTCTGCGGCTTTGGTATACCATTGCACGGCGGCTTGATAACTCTGTGGGAGACCCTTTCCCCGTTGATAAAGAACTCCCAAATTATATTGCGCTGTAGCAAAGCCCTGTTTTGCCGCGTCAGCAAAATATCTTGCGGCTAAAGCATTGTTAATTTTCACTCCCAGCCCATCTCGGTACAATACCCCCAGGTCGTGCTGGGCCCGATCAAATCCTTGTTTTGCGGCTAATTTCCACCACTCCAATGCTACTGGATAGTTTTTTCGGTGGTATGCAATTAAGCCTAACTGATATTGGGCCATAGGTGCTCCCTGATTAGCAGCGAGCCTGAACCACGACGCCGCAATTTTGGGATTTTTCTTAACACCTTTGCCATTTTGGAACATTTCTGCGACGAGTAGTTGAGCCTGCACGTGTTTTTGTTTTGCAGCGGCGCCCAGCCATTTCAAGGCAGCCTTGTAATCCCTGGGATACCCAACGCCGTCGTAGGCCATTTTACCGAGTGTATACTGCGCTTTTCGGTACCCTTGTTTGGCGGATAAGGTAAACCATTGAATTGCGAATTTGATGTTTTTGGGGACGCCAGTTCCGTTATAATTCGCAAGGCCGATGTTAAATTGGGCATCGGCATTCCCCTGCTTTGCAGAGAGATAGAACCATTTAGCCCCTAATTTTTGGTCCCGCGGGACACCCTTTCCTAAAAAATACAATGCCCCAAGCGAGTTTTGAGCCTTCGGGTCGCCATTATTCGCTAGCTTTGACCAAATCCGAGCCGCTCCATCAAAGTCATCCTTCTGGAAAGCAGCTGCTCCTGCTTCAAAGGAGTTGGCCCAACTTGTTCCCAGATTTGCCATTGTTAGAAGGAGGCTCAATGACAACAAAGCGAAACATTTTTTCATCCAAATATTGTGGCAGGAATTGCCAGTCTGTTGATAGCTTTATTTTATTTCTTATCGAAACATCCCCAATAGCGTGAAGCGGACAATTCACCTTAATTTGGGTCCATCTAACCCGGAGAAGAGGTGCTCGCCAGGAAATACTGAGTTATCATTATGGGTCGGTAGGCCCGAAGCCGGGATGCGGCTCGACCTCGCGATTGGAGGGCAGTGATCTAACGCCGCCGAAACGTTCTTTCCATTTCTCTATTACTTCCGGATTAAAAACGTTGTTCGGAACCGTGCCGTTTAAAGCCTCCAGAACAGCCTGTGTCGCCCACTGGTAACCCGGACCAAGACCACTTTCCATATTTGATGCGACCATGTGAGCCGACATCGAAATCTTGTCGCCTACGTCGCGTAGTGGCGAGTCCATCGACAACGGTTCGTCAGCGAATGCGTCAATAGCCGCGCCGCCTATGACATTTTCCTTCAGCGCTTCGGCGAGGGCACCTTCGTCAACGTTGCCACCGCGTGAAGTATTAATAAATAACGCGTCCGGCTTCATTTTTGCGAAGCGCTCTGCGTTCATAAATTTGTTCGTAGTGCGGTTATGTGTGCAATGAAGTGTGACAATGTCCGAGTTCTTCAGCAGGTAGTCGATTTCGACTTTCTCTGCGCCTTTCTGCTCGAAGCGTTGATCATCGATGAAAGGATCATTGGCAATAATTCTCATTCCCCACGGCTGGAAAAGCTGTGACACCCTCGCGCCGATACGGCCAAGTCCGATGATGCCCAGTGTCAGGCCGCTATATCCGTCAGTAGAGCGAGCACCGAGATAGCGCCCCATTAGCGCCGGGTCTCGCCATTTACCCGCCTTAACCGACGCGTCGCGTTCATTTAGTTTTTTTAGGCGGTTAAGGATCATCGCGACGGTCCCTTCTGCGACACCGTAGCAGTTCGACTCCGTCGGTCCGTGAGTTACCAGAATACCTAGTTCGGTTGCCGCATCGACGTCTATATCATCCGTACCGACGGTACATTTGGCGACGATGCGTAATTCAGGGCTCGCCTCCAAAATACCGCGCGTGATAGGGCTGGAACGGATAGACGTTCCCATCAGGGCATGCGTGCCCTTCGCGAGGCGTACCATCTCTTCTTCGTTGTTACCCTGCGGTGTGTGCCAGTTAGCATCACCAAGTATCAACTCGCATCCGTAACTCTCGAGCCTCGGGTGATTGTCGCCAGACTCGTCATTGGGCGCGAAGACGAAAATTTTTGGATTTGCCATTTTATTGACCCTTCGGACATGGTGGTTTTTGAATCTTCTACTGCTGCTGCTCTCAGCGCAACCGGCTACCTCGTTTTGAACCGGAAACCACCGATTAAAAATCGGATATATTTACCAGATATAAGTGGCCAATTATTGCGCCAATGAAACATCGCCGACCTTTGTTAAAAAATCCCCATATTCTCAGCCATCGGCGTGCGGTGGACAATTTTCCTTATCAAGCAAATCCCTGATATTGAATAATGTCGGCTCAATCCAGGAATGATCGCTCGCGTACTCGATCAGAGTTATCTTGAACTGCATCGTTGCATGTTCACTTTGCAGGAATTTTTCGTCAGTGAAACGATCCCCATCGCAATAAAGAAAATACCCGATGTCGGAG